>JAKSQE010000022.1 GCA_024404295.1 Oscillibacter sp. | reverse complement strand
TATTTTAGCAGGACAATATGGCCGTCCAGTTTCCCCGGTTCCACCGTCAAAACGCCGTAAGAGGATTTCCATCCATTCGCCGTACCGGGATTCAGAAACAGAGTCTTTCCCCGCTTATCCACCAACGGCTCATGGGTATGTCCAAACAGAAATGCATCCAAGTTTTTTTCTTCTGCTGCCAGTCCTGCCTGTAAGAGGGATGTCTTCACACCATAGGTATGCCCGTGGCAAATCAGAATGCGGAAGTCCTCTACAAATATTACTTTCTCCAGATCCTCCCCCAAGCGAAAATCGCAGTTGCCGGGGACATGCTCCATGGGGATCTGGGGAAACTCTTCCTTCAGCCGCTCTGCATCCACCCAGCAATCGCCCAGGTGCAGGATCATCTGCGGCTGCTCCTGCTCCACGGCTTTGATCATATTCCGCACATTGCCATGGGAATCGGATAGAACTAAAATTTTCATAGACAGCCTCCGCAAAGTTTTTTCTCAGTATAGAATTTTTTTACGGATGATGCAAGAAAAACGTGAAAACACCGCATTGTTTTGCCGGTGAATCTGTGCTAAGATAAGCTCAACGCAAAAGAGAGCGAGGCATCCCTATGGGCCATTTCGACTTTTTGGATATGAACTTCTTTACCCGCGCCGATATTTTCCCCGGCAGCATCGGCACATTCCGCTATCGGTTTCAACGCCCAAATCGGCCGGGTGCCATTGGCCTGCCGGACAGCAGCAGTACCTTGCAGGCGTGGGTCTATGAAAACACCAGCTTTGAGTTGGCGCAGGATATTGAGACCGAGACATTCCCCTGGACGGAAGAGGGCATTGCCGCTATGAAAGCCTGGTTGGAGGATCGTCTTTCTGCTCGTGGTTCGGAAACCTACCGCATTCCCTATCCCCCAAAACCCGCTGAATAAACCAACACACCGTGGTTTCCCACGGTGTGTTTTTTTACATACGATTCTTCAAGCGATACAGCAGCGTCAACAAGGCGAACTGTCTCCTGCAGACCAGATCTGCCACCATCTGCTTGTTTCGGCCCATTCCTGTGGGCTTCAGGGTGCGGATCGCCTCTGCCATTTCTGCCCTTTGGCACCATGCCACCACCGTGTTCTGACGCTCCTTCATGGACTTTGGATTATCCTTGGCATATTCATTTCCGATGGCAATGAGTAAGCCGGCCCAGTTGGAGTTTTCCCGCCACTGGGGTTTTAGGGACTCCAGCCCCAGACGGCTCACGATCTCGGCTTTCCGCTCCATAAAGCGACCGAATACCTGCTGATAATCCTTCATATACTTATGGGTGGCGGAGTTGGGATTCAGCAGATACCGATACAGCGGCTCATCCGTCACAGCCAAACCTTTGGCATGGCAGAAGTATTCGATCAAAAACAGCTCGTCTTCCAGATATGCGCCCTCAAAGGTGATCTGGTTGTCCCGCAAGATCTGCGCATCGAAAAGATAGCGCCAGATAAAGCCGTTGAACAGCGGAAGGGCCAGTCGCTCCCCAACCAGTGGTGCGATGATCTGCTCCCGTACAGCCTCGCTGTCATAAATTCCTTTCGCCAGCAGCTGTTCCACAGAGGTCTCACCATTCGGTGTCACATTCCAGTGCGCACAGCCTGCCGTATCCATGTCGGACTGCAGGCGCATGGCCCACAGGGTCTCCAGCGTTTGCGGCACAAAAGCATCATCTGCATCCAGAAAAGCGATGCAATCGCCTGTCGCTTTCTGCAATCCCAGATTGCGGGCGCTGGATACGCCGCCATTGGGTTTGTGAAACACTTTGATTCGGTGATCCTGCGCAGCATAGGCATCGCACATAGCCGGAGAGGCATCTTGGCTGCCATCATCGATCAACAGCAATTCCCAATCTGAAAAAGTTTGTTTCCGCACGCTTTCAACACAAGCCTGCAACAATTTTTCAGCCTGATAGACCGGAATGATGACGGAAATGCTGGGCATACGACCCCTCCTCTGCCAAAATTTGCAGATTTACTTTAGCCGATTTCCGCCATCAGGTCAAGCAGATCCGGCTCTTAGCCCCACAAATGAGACACATAGGCCTGCAGCTCCTGAAAAGAACCAATGCCGTCCCCTTTTTCTTCCAGCAGGCTACGCACCTCCGGTGACAGCGTCTGGAAATACTCATACGCACTCAGATCCTGATCCAGCAGATCGGACAGGCAGAGATATTCCGGTAATCTGTGTTCCATAGTCTCACCTCCGCCGATAGTTTGCCCGAAGGTGCTGCAAGACATGTGGATACGTCCTTGTTTAAAATTACCACGAAACATACAGACCTCGATCCCTGAGGAACGAGGTCTGTATCGGTTATTCAGATGTCCGCCTTGGCTGCGGCGATCTCCTCGCGGATCCGGTGGCGGGTATCGTCGAACAGCAGATCCCGGTTGTGGCGATAGTAGGCATCACAGCCAAAGTTCTCTACAAACCAGCTGGAATCGTAGCCGGAAGTCACTTCCGTCACGAAAATGACCATTTCCTGGCTCTGCTCGAAGGTCTGCTCCAGAAAGCGGAACGCATTGTCAAACTGCGCACCGCAGGTGTCAGCCAATGTCTGCCGCTGCTCCACCTCGACGGCAAACAGGCTTTTCACAAGCTCCATCGCCTCCGCCCCATCGGCAACCCCATGCTTTGCCAGTTCAGCACGGTAGGCATACAGCGCATTCACTTCCCGCTGCCCCAATTCTCTGGTTTCCTTATCCAACTGGCCGGCTTCCTTGGCACGCTTCATTGTCTCCTGCCGCTGCATGGTCAGGCGATCCACGGCGGCCACAGGGTCCGCTTCCGTAACGGCGGCCTTAAACTCCAGCAATGCGCTGTGCAGAGCGGTTGTCAGGGCATCCTGCTTGCGGGTATTGCGGGCAGATTCCGACAGTCTGCTGAAGATCAGACCCATGACAGACAGTTTCTCGTCAAAGGGTGCCGCACGTAGCTCAGAGACCGTAATGGGCTGCCATGTCCCGTCCAGAACCGCTTCCACATGATAGGTGCGCTGATACTTGTAGAACAGTTCCAGATAATTGGCAAAGTCCTTGGCGATCCGGGGCAATTGAATGTACTGGCCGATCACTTCACGGTCTACCCGCAAGCCCAGCTTTTCGTAAGCAAAAATCAGCTCGCTCAGATCTTCCCAACCACGGGCGGTTGCAAACTGCAGTCCGTCCACGGTGGTCTCAATATGGTAAAAGTGGTCTTTCTTGATCTCCAGATAGGAAATGACTGCGCCGTGCAGGCCTTTGCGCTGGGCATATTCTTTCCACACAGCAAAGTCCTCTGTCACGTCAATGCGCTTGACACGGTCCAGCGTCACAACATCGAAGTCTCGAACGGACTTATTGTACTCCGGCGGATTGCCGGCTGCCACAATAAGCCAGCCCTCCGGCAGTTGCTGGTTTCCAAAGGTTTTGCACTGCAGGAACTGCAGCATCATGGGCGCCAGGGTCTCGGACACGCAGTTGATCTCGTCCAGAAACAAAATGCCCTCTTTCAAACCCGTCCGCTCCATCAGCTCATAGACAGAACCCAGGATCTCGCTCATGGTGTACTCCGTGACGGAATACATCTCACCGCCATAGGTGCGCTTTTCAATAAAGGGCAGACCAATGGCGCTCTGGCGCGTGTGATGGGTAATGGTGTAGGCCACCAGACCCACGCCGGTCTCCGCAGCGATCTGCTCCATGATCTGGGTCTTGCCGATACCCGGAGGGCCCATCAGCAGCACAGGGCGCTGCCGCACCGAGGGGATCAAGTAATTCCCCAGTTCGTCCCGTGTCAGATACGCTTTCAGCGTGTTGGTAATTTCCTGCTTTGCCTGTTTAATATTCATATCGCAATCCCTCCATTACAACTGAGGAAGTTCTTCCAAGTCGATCTCACTCATCTCCGGGGTCTCCTGTATGGCCCGCTCCAGTCCCGGCAGATCCAGCACCATGCGTATGGCCCATGCCGGCATCTTCATGGAGATGGGCGGCTCCTCCAATAGAACAAAAGCCGTGTCATAGGGCGGTCGTTTCTGGGGATAGGTTCCCATGCCGTCCGTAAAGTAAATCAGGCCACGCAGAAAAGTAAAGGCCCCCTCTGCCTGCAGCTTCGCCACATGCGCAAATACCGGTCGAAAATCCGTGGCACTTCCACCGTTGAGCTGAAAATCCGCCATATACGCTTTCAGGTCATCCAGATCGTGGATGGCAATATCCGAACGAATACGGTCATCGCACTGAATGATGCGAATATTCACCTTGCGGGTAAAAGTCTCCGTGCTGCGCAGTATCGCATAGGTGCAGGCTAAAAACTGCCGCACCAATTCACCGGAGGTGGACATGGAAGTATCCACCGCAATGACCAGATCCTCAATGCGCTTCTCCTCTTTTGTCTCCGGCGGCTCTACCAGCGGCAGATTGCCGTAAAGCTGCAAACCGTAGGTGTAAAAAATATAATCAAAGGCATCGCCATCAACTTCGATGACCTCTCTGGGCGCTGCAAAGCGCCGCAGAAATGCCCGGTAATCCACATCATCCCGAACGGCCACCTTTACCTGCTCCAGTACCGCCTCACCGCCGGTACTCTGTCCGGCCATCACCGTCTCCATACCCGTTTGCGTCTTTTCGGAAATATTCTGCCAGTTCTGATCCTGCCGTTGCTGTTCCTCGTCTTTCCCCTCCATGTCCCACAAGCCATGGTCATCCACCAGAAAGACACGCTGCAATGCCGCCAGTTCAAACTCGCCAAGGCTCTGCCGCAGCAGATGCCGGTAAATACCTTCCGCCGTCAGCACCGGCATTTCTCTCCGGCACTCGCCCAGAAATTTTCGTTTCTTTGGAACGACGGCTTCCGTCAGGCAGGGATAGTCCAACTCCATAAGGATGCTCTCTACCGCCGCGTCACAGGCCAAGTCCCACAGTTCCGGCACCTTGCCCTTCTTCTTTGCCAAATGCCGCAGCATACAATGGAGGATCACATGGAGGTAGGCCCGATTGGTGGCAGTGCGGGAACGCAGAAAGCGTTCTGAAAGAAATGCGCCATCATAATACAGCGTTCGCCCATCGGTAGCGATGGAGGTAGTGACTCCACCGCCGGGCTGAAATGCCAGGGCGCAGAGCGCTACATCCAGATAGGGCAAATTCATATATAACTCATTCCGACTGGCAAACAGGATTTCCTGTCCAATCGCAGTGAGATCTTTTTTCCCTTCTTCACGCATAGCGCCCTCCGCTCGTTTTCTCACAGGTCAAAACTTTTATTGACTCCCACCGGGAATCTTCGGTGCTGCTCTTCCAACAGGATTGCCAGCGCCTCTGCCGCTTGATTCTCACGGGCAACCGCGCAAGCGGCGGACAAGGTCTCCCGATCCGGTTCTGTCCGCTGCAGCAGGAACCGCAGGTTGCTCTGATCCCGCTGTGTCAGCAGCCATCGCACCGCTTCCGCCGTCTGCTCTCTTAAATAGTTCAAATATTGCTTCTCCGCATCTTTTGACAGCTCCAACGGCCAGCGCAGGCGATACCATGCCAGACGAATGGCCGTTTCTTTCTCGCATTCCGTGCTGATATAATGCTCCCACAGAGCATCGTAATCCTTGATGCTCAGCTGGCGCTGTCGGAAAACATGGTGATAGGGGTATCCCGCACCATGAATTTCGTACTTGAAGAAATGGCCGGAAATACTCTCCTCATAGTCTTCCCGATAGGCGGGAAACACCAATCGTCCCACCTGACCGTCCATCTCTTGTATCGTCACATCCAGATCGCAGCTCAACTCGCTGTTGAAAAACTCCAGAGAACCTCCCTGCTGGCGGCTGATACGGGTCAGGTGAAAGGTATCCAATGTGCGGCAGTTCATGAACACACAGCTGCCCCAGTCCTTCACGCCGTCATACAGCCGCAGCTCCCGCAGGTTTACGCAGTTCAAAAACGCATAATCTTCAATGTGTGTGATGGTTTTGGGAAGGTTCAAGGTGTGAATTTGGCGGTTATCCCAGACGCTCTCCTCTGTCACCTGCCCGCAGGTCACAAAGACTTCTTCTCCCGAAACTTCTTTTGCATTGGGGGAAAGCGCATGGTGCGCCAATCTGGTGACCGGCAAGCCAAACAATTCGTCCGGCAAAGTCGCAGTCTTATCGCAGGTCGTGGCGTGTAAAATCAAAATGCCATCCGTTTCCCGCCGAATCACAAATTTCCAGTTGCTCAGGCCGGACACCTGTTCCATGCCGCTCACCTCCCGCCTTCTGCACGCTCACAAAATCTCATGATGAGTATACCACAGAACTTTCTCTTTTCCTATAAAATTTCCATTGATTATGGGTTTTTCCTTGCTTTTTTGTGCTTTCTATGATACGATGCACCCTGACAGGTGCCATACCCCTGTCCAAGCACTCGGTTCGAGTGTTCGTTCGGCAGTCTCGGCTGTCCGTTCTCTAAACAAAAAAATGGGGGTCACCCAACCTAATCTGGGTATTTTTCATGCACTCTTACGTGCTTTGACCTCCACCCTATTTTAAGGAGGTCGTTTTTTTATGTCCAAATCCCGCTTTACCCCCCGGCAGTTGGCTACTGCCGGCATCATCGCAGCCATTTACGCCGTTCTGACTCTGTTCCTGCCGATCCCACAGTATGGCGGCGTTCAGTTCCGTGTGGCAGAAGCCATGACTGTGCTGCCTTTTATCATGCCCGAAGCTGTTCCCGGTCTGGTGGTGGGCTGTTTCATTGCCAATCTTCTGGGCTCTCCCATGATCGTGGACTGCATTTTCGGTACCGCCGCTACCCTGCTTGCCGCTTTGATGACATCTCGTGTGAAAAACCGCTACTTGGCTCCTCTGCCTCCGGTTCTCTGCAATGCACTCATTGTGGGTGCTGAAATTGCCCTGTTCTTTCCCACGGAGGGAACTGCATTCTGGGCCGCCTATGCATGGAACGCATTTACCGTTGGTCTTGGTGAAGCCCTGGTTTGCTTCCTGTTGGGTCTTCCTCTGCTGAGAGGTGTAGAAAACGCCAAACTGGCAAGGCGATAAATCGCATGGATAAACAAAAGCCGTCGTTTGCATGGATCAAACGACGGCTTCTTTTCGTTTATTGTAACTTTTTGCGGATTTTTGCTTTCATTTCCGGTGACAGCACCTTTCCGGCCATCCGCACCGGCAGACTTGGCATCCGGAAAAATGCCTTGCGCACTTGCTCAAAAGGCTGCACCGCAAAGGCGGCAAAGAACGCCGTGCGGTCTGCCGCAGGGGCAATGGGCGATGCCAGACGGGGATTTCCCATGACCGCCCGCTCCACAGGATAGGGTTGACGGGTCAACGCAAGCTGATCAAAGATATGGCTGCCATGCTCCGTATTCACCAGCAGCAAACTAACGCCCTTTTTCTGCTCCTCCGGGAGTTCATCTGGCTGCATCCCCCAAAGGTCACCTAATGTAAAATCACCAGGGCGGCTCAGGTTGGTATAGCGGCACTGATGGCAGCTCCGCCGCAGGAACAGGGACCGCCCAAAGGCACGGCCATACTCGGTGGCAAACAGCGGTGCGGTATCCACGGTCCCGTCGTCATAGACGGTGGTAAAATGGCTGTTCTTCCAGCCCTCCACCTTATTGCGGAATCGGACAGCTCGCAAACCCTTCCGCTTACGCTGCTCAATGGACGCCGCCATCGCCTCCCACACGGCGGGAGAGGGCACTCCATGGCACACGATATCGCAGGTGATCAGATTCTCCGGACGGCTGCCCAGATAGGCATACAAGCCATCCACCTGACAGGGTGTTCCGGAGAAAAGCACCATTCGACTCTCCAACGCTTTCCTGACCTCGCGATAGATGCCATTCAAATGACTTTGCACATATTTGGCACCCCGCAGCTGCCACAGGTCTTCCTTTCGGAAGCAGGCAATATGCCGCAGGTGCTGATGCCCATCCATGGCAGCGCCATAAACCACGCCGCCACTTTCCAGAACATATTCCGCTAAGGCCGTAAACACACCACCGGAAGTAGAGTCTTTTCGGATCGTATCATCCGGATGCCATGCGGCAAAAGCCGCAGGAATATGGCTGCTGCTTCGCTGATGGAGTGCAGGGCAAATTGCAGTACAATGACCGCAGCGAACACACTGCTCTCCATCGATCACCGGTTGGTCAAATCCCTCCTGATCCCGCACCATTGTGATGGCGCTGACCGGGCATCCGCTGGCGCAGGCCGTGCAGCCGGTGCAGGCGTTGGCCGAAGCCAGCTTCGGCAACGGTTTTTCCGTTGGCTGTTCCGCTTCTTCCGGTATATAAGCCGTATTGTTCAGAGCCGCCTGCAAATAGCGCAGAGACTCACTGCGATGTGCCAGCAGACGCTGCTCCACAGCATCCCAGTCAATCGGTGCGTCCCAAGCGGCTGTGTCTCCCTTGCCGATAATGCGGTTCGCCAGTCCCAGCCGCTCCAGCAGGCTGAAAATGCGGGACCGCTCCGGCGCCGCCATCTCCGCAGGGGAAACGGTAGTGAAGAACGGTTTTTGGAACTGGGTGGCGAACACTGTACCGTGGAACGAATTGGTCAGCACATAGCTGGCATTTTGGAAGAGAGACAGGAACTCACCCGGACCGGCGTCCAGTACCTGCTTGGCCTGAGGGCTGACTTTGCGCCGAATGCCGCAAAGCTGCACCACCGGCAGTCCTGTTGCCTGACTGACTTTCTGAATATATGGTTCCAGCGCGCCTGGCTTACTGATGCAATAGCAAAGGATATAGCCTCCCGCAGGATGCCCCTTCGATGCCATTTCTGCCCACTGCTGCCGATTCAGCAGCAAGGTGGGATCCAACACCACCGGCACTTTCTGTCCTGTGATCTGTTCAACGATCTCCTGACCCTGACTCTCTCGGGTAGAGATATGGGAAAAGTTGCTCAGATAATTTCGCAATTCCTCTTCCATTTCCTCCGGAATTTTAGGGATTCCGAAAGACGGCGCATAGGCGATCTTGCGGCAATCCGAAAACGCGCCGAAGAACACCGGGTCAAAGTGCCGATCCGGGAAGATCTTCGGGTTCCAGATCTGATCGCTGCCGGAAAGGATCACATCATAGGGGAGTTTTGCATCCTGCAATTCCGCAAAGCTCTCATAGCGATGCTGAGAAATATGTAAATGAGACGACTTAAACGCCTCAAACCGTTCATAGCGGCGCTTCAACGGCGCATAATGCAGCGCTGTATGGACATCATGGGCAGCAGAGCCCACCCCCGTAGGCTTTTGGAACAGGCGGTTGTCCTGTGCCACAAAATAGTCTACGATCTCGCACTGGTGGCCAAACTCTTTGACCGCCCGCTGGGTGGCTGCCGCCTGCAGGGCTGCGCCGTAATGATGGATTTCGTAAAAGGTTACCAGTCCGGTCTTCAAGGGATAGACTTCCTTTCGTGTTTACTGCTGATTCAAAATCGCATCGGGATCACGAGGGATCATCAGGTCGTCCTCTTCGATCCACTCCTGAACATCCACAACGTCAAATTCCGTCTTGGTTCGGCGGATCACAACTCTCTGAATGCCGGAATTAATGACCTGGCGGCGGCACATGGCACAGGAGGTCGCATCTCCCAGCAGTTCGCCGGTCTGCGCATCCTTGCCTACCAGGTAAATGGTGGCGCCCACCATGTCGCGGCGAGAAGCGGAGATGATGGCGTTGGCCTCGGCGTGAACGCTGCGGCACAGCTCATAGCGCTCGCCACGGGGAATGCACATTTTCTCACGTGTGCAATAGCCCATATCCACGCAGTTGGCACGACCGCGAGGCGCACCGTTATAACCGGTGGAAATGATCTCATCGTTCTTCACGATAATGGCGCCATACACACGGCGCAGGCAGGTGGCCCGTTCCAAAACAGTCTCGGCAATGTCCAAATAGTAATTCTCTTTACTGATACGGCTCATATGCTTCCCTCCGCATAGTTTGATACGATATTGTACCATGAAGAATACTGCCTTGACAAGCAGTTCATTTTTCCAGATAATAAATGAGAAAAAACAGAATCAAGGAGTGTCCGTATGGAGCAGGAGCACAAGCGCCGTGTGCGCTACAAAG
This sequence comes from Oscillibacter sp., assembly GCA_024404295.1. Classification (GTDB taxonomy): domain Bacteria; phylum Bacillota; class Clostridia; order Oscillospirales; family Oscillospiraceae; genus Oscillibacter. Next base: position 2,713 of record JAKSQE010000022.1, on the reverse strand, counting down.
GCACCCACCCTCGAAAGTTTGAGGAAAAATATAAAGAACTGAATCCCGAAAAATACAAAAACGATGTGGAAAAAATCCGTCAGAGCGGCAAAACCCCTGCCGGCACCCATATTCCCATCATGGTGGATGAAATTCTGGAAGTTTTGCGCATTCAGCCCGGTCAGATCGGTTATGATGCCACTCTGGGCTATGGCGGCCACAGCAGCAAAATGCTATCGCAGTTGCAGGGGCAGGGACACCTGTATGCCACGGATGTGGACCCCATTGAATCCGAAAAAACGAAGAAGCGTCTGGCTGATATGGGCTTTGATGAAAAGATTCTCACCATCCGCCGCATGAATTTTGCCAACATTGATCAGGTCGCACCGGGTCAGAAATTTGACTTTGTGCTGGCGGACCTTGGTGTTTCCTCCATGCAGATCGACAATCCGGAACGCGGCTTCACTTTCAAGCAGGATGGCCCTCTGGATCTTCGTTTGGACCCCACCTCCGGCGTTTCCGCAGCGGAGCGCCTGCGGGAACTGGATCAGGAGGAACTGGAAGCCATGTTGGTGGAAAACTCCGATGAGCCTTATGCCGATCGCATTGCTAAGGCTGTGATGCAGGTCTACCGTCGAGGCGGCAGTGTGGAGACCACCAAACAGTTGGCGGCCATTATTGAAGGGGCACTGTCCTTCCTGCCTGCCGGCGAAAAGAAGGAAACCGTAAAAAAGTCCTGCCAGCGGGTATTTCAGGCGCTGCGCATTGATGTAAACAGCGAGTTTGAGGTGCTGTACAGCTTTCTGGAGAAACTGCCTGCTGTGATGAAATCCGGTGGGCGCATTGCCGTGCTGACATTCCACTCCGGCGAAGATCGACTGGTTAAGCAGGCCTTCAAGCAATATCTGCGAGAGGGCATTTACAGCGAGATCAGCGAGGATGTCATTCGTCCCTCCGCCGAGGAGTGTTTCCGCAATCCCAGAGCCAAGTCCACCAAGCTCCGTTGGGCAATTCGTGCCTGATTTTCACAAAACTATAGCCTAAACAGGCTAAAATGGAGGAATTCTATTATGAAGCGTGTTGGTCCTGAATTTTGCTACGGCGCCGTCCTGTTTCAAAAGGAAGCAGACGGTATCAAATACTTGATCATCGAAACCAGCGGTGGTCACATCTCTTTCCCCAAAGGCCACATGGAAGAGGGCGAAACCGATCCTCATGCCGTGGCTGAACGTGAGATCCGTGAGGAGACCGGCATCACAGGGGAGCGGTTCATTGACGGCTTTGCCGAGGAGTATCACTACACCTCCAATCACGGCAATCCCAAAACTGTCACATATTATCTGGCAGAGCTTTCTCAGACAAACGTCACTTTACAGGCTGAGGAATTGAAGAACTACTGGTACCTGCCCTATGACCAGGCACTTCTACTGGTGAATACCCCGCGTGAGAAAGAGATCTTAGCAGCAGCCAATGTGTTCCTGACAACATAAATACCTACCAATATCATTCAGAGCCGGAGGAATAATCCTCCGGCTCTGAATGTTTATTTCTGCTTTGCCTGCCGCATGGAAAGGCCGATTCGCTTTTTCTTCTCGTCCACTTCCAGTACGATCACCTTGACCACATCGCCCACGGAGACCACCTCACTGGGGTGCTTGATGAACTTATCGGCCACCTGAGAGATGTGCACCAGACCGTCCTGATGAACGCCGATGTCCACAAATACACCGAAGTCGATGACATTTCGCACCGTTCCCGTCAACTCCATGCCGGGTTTCAAGTCCTTCATCTCCAACACATCCGTGCGGAGAATGGGAGCGGGCAGATCATCACGGATATCACGGCCGGGTTTCAGCAATTCGGACACGATATCCAGCAGGGTCGGCACGCCGATGCCTACTTCCTCCGCCGCCTTTGCCTCGCCGTAGGTCTTCACCTTGGCGGGCAAGTCCGTCAATGCGCCATTCTTCAGATCCTTCTTGGAATAGCCCATCAGTTCCAACAGCTTCTCAGCGGCCTCATAGCTTTCGGGATGGACGGCGGTGTTATCAAGCACGTTTTTGCTCTCAAGAACACGCAGGAAGCCGGCGCACTGCTGGAATGCCTTGGGGCCCAGCTTGGGAACTTTCTTGATCTGACTGCGGGAGGTGAATGCGCCGTTTTCCTCACGGTACAATACTACATTTTTGGCTGTGGTGGCATTCAGACCGGACACCCGCTGCAACAGGCTGGGGGACGCTGTATTCACATCCACACCCACAGCGTTAACGCAGTCCTCCACCACGCCGGCCAGCGTCTCGTCCAGCCGTTTCTGGGGCATATCATGCTGATACTGACCCACACCGATAGCCTTGGGATCGATCTTCACCAGTTCTGCCAGAGGATCCTGCAAACGCCGGGCGATGGATACAGCGGAGCGAAGATTGACATCGTACTGAGGGAATTCCTCCGCCGCCAGTTTGGAGGCAGAATACACGGAAGCGCCTGCCTCGGAAACGATCATATAACTCACATTGGCTCCGGCAGCATGCACCTGGTGGATCAGTTCCACCGCCATCTGCTCGGTTTCCCGGCTGGCTGTGCCGTTACCGATGGCAATATGCTCCACGTTATGCTTCTTGATGAGTTTTGCCAGCGCAGAAATGGACTCGTTCTTCTGGCGCTCACCATGGGTAGGATAAACCACAGTGGTATCCAACACCTTGCCGGTGCCGTCCACCACAGCTACCTTACA
>JAKSQE010000021.1 GCA_024404295.1 Oscillibacter sp. | reverse complement strand
CCCCAACATGTGGGGGATTTGACCGCTATTATTGCGCTGTATCGCCCCGGCCCCATGGATTCCATTCCGCGGTTTATTGCCTGCAAGCAAAATCCAAACTTGATCTCTTATAAGCACCCCAGCCTGGAGCCGATCCTGTCCATTACTTATGGCTGTATTGTGTATCAGGAGCAGGTGATCCAGATTTTCCAGCAGTTAGGCGGCTATTCTCTGGGTCAGGCAGACATGGTGCGCCGCGCTATATCAAAGAAGAAAGCGGCGCAGATCCAGAAGGAAAAGGACGCTTTCATTCACGGAGACAGCGAGCGTGGCATTTGCGGCTGTGTGGCCAACGGTATTCCGGAAGCAACGGCGGAATCCATCTATCAGGAAATCTACGATTTTGCAAACTATGCCTTTAATAAAGCCCATGCTGTGGCGTATGCGGTGGTGGCCTATCAAACGGCATGGTTCAAATGCCATTATACAAAAGCTTATATGGCAGCCCTGCTGACCTCTATTTTGGATAATTCCGAAAAGGTTGCTGGTTATATTAACGAGTGTAAGGATTGCAAGATCCCCCTGCTGCCGCCGGATATCAATGCATCTTCTGACCGCTTTACGGTAGAGGAAGGCGGCATCCGCTTCGGACTGGTGGCGATCAAGAATATCGGCCGTGGGTTTATTCAATCTGTTATGCGGGAACGGGAAATGAATGGAACGTTTACTTCGCTCTATGACTTCTGCACCCGTATGCAGGGCAGTGATATGAATAAGCGTGCGGTAGAAAATCTGATTCGCTCCGGTGCCTTTGATTCTCTGGGTGCAAAGCGTTCTCAGCTGTGCCAGGTGTTTGAGACGGTCATGGATGACATTGCAAATCAGCAGCGCCAGAATCTGGCGGGGCAGATCGACTTTTTCTCCATGAACTCTGATACTGCAGTCGCTGTAAAGGAAATTGACCTGCCGGATATTGCAGAGTTCAGCGCACAGGAATTGATGCTGATGGAGAAGGAGACCACAGGGCTTTACCTCTCCGGACACCCCATGGATGCCTACCGAGATACGGTGCGTAAAATCGGAGCGCCCAGTATTGCTCATATTCTGGAAGATTTCGGCCAGGAGGGAGGCCCCACCCGTTTTGCGGATGGCCAGAACATTACCGTTGCCGGTGTGGTAACGTCCAGTAAGACCAAAACCACGAAGAACAACAGTCTGATGGCTTATGTGGTCGTAGAAGACGATACGGCTCCCATAGAGCTGCTCTGCTTCAGTCGTACCTTGGAACGTTGCGGTGCATATTTGAAAGAAAATACGCCGGTGGTAGTGAAAGGCCGTTTGTCGGTGCGCGACGAGAAGGCACCGCAAATCATGTGCGACACGGTATATCCCATTTCCACCATCGAAGGCGGTTTGCCGAAAGAGGGCGCTTCTAAACCGCCGGTAGAAAAGGCAGTTGCAGGGGAAACACTGTTTTTGAAATTTCCGAGTATCGATGATCCGACCGTTCGACATATGAAGCTTGTGTTTCAAATGTTTCCCGGAAAAACGCCGGTGAAGATGGTCATGGCTGACACACGGAAAGTGTATGCCACACAGATCCTTTTGCATCAGGCTCTGATCAAGGAGGCGCAAGAGACTCTGGGAGATGAAAATGTCGTAGTCAAATAAAATAGGTGAGCATTACAACCCAGCCCGATATTGTATCGGACTGGGTTGTTTCTAATATAAAGAGCCGGCCAGCATATGCTGACCGCCTCAAATGGAAGGGAGAACTTATTTTATATCGTCCTGCAAGGCATCATAGCCTTGTTCGCCCGTACGGACTTTCACGACATTTTCCACATTGGAGATGAAGATCTTGCCATCGCCATAGTGGCCGGTATACAAAACCTTCTTAGCGGTGTTGACCACCAGAGAGACCGGCAGCTTGCAGACCACGATAGAGACCTGCAGGCGAGGCAGCATCGTTGCTTCCACCTTGGCACCACGGAAGTAGCCTTCTACGTTGCCGTGCTGTTCGCCGCAGCCCATAATGTTGGTGGCAGTCATGCCGGTAATGCCGATATCGAACATGGCTTTCTTCAGTGCGTCGAAGCGCTCCATCTTGCAGAGAATGTCGATCTTGGTGATCTTCACACCATCGGAAGAAGTCTGCTCTGCAGAGACGGGGGCAAACTCCACAGGAATGGCTTCGCCGGCAGGAACGTCACCGGTGACCAGAGCGTTGTCAAAGGGTGTATCGTCATAGGCAAAGGTAAAGCCGCCGTAAGCAGTGGGCAGGCCGTGCTCCGTGACATCCAGACCTTTCAGCTCCTCCTCAGCAGAGACGCGCAGACCAATGGTATGCTTGATGACCAGGAACACGATGGTGATGGTGACAACGGCCCAGACGATCGTGCTGAACACACCGATGCACTGCACCAGGAAGAAGTGGGCTCCGTGGCCATAGAACAGACCTTCAGAGGTGGAGAACAATCCGGTGAGCAATGTACCCATGGCACCGCAGACGCCGTGAACAGAGATAGCACCCACAGGGTCATCAATCTTGACAACACTGTCAAAGAAGTTGATGGAGATGGGCAGGATCAAACCAGCGCAGATGCCGATGATAGCTGCACCGGCGGGAGTGACCACATCGCAACCGGCGGTAATGGCTACCAGACCAGCCAAAGCAGCATTGAGGGTCATGCCGACATCGGGCTTTTTGTAGCGGATCCAGGTATAGACCATGGTAACGATGCTGGCAACGGCGGGAGCCATATTGGTCGTCACGAAGATCAGGCCTGCGCTGACCAGCACGTCATCACCCTCCATGGCAACGGTGGAGCAGCCGTTGAAGCCAAACCAGCAGAACCACAGAATAAATACACCCAAAGCACCCAAGGACAGGTTGTGACCTAAGATCGCACGGGGCTTGCCGTCCTTATCGTACTTGCCGATACGGGGACCGAGAATATAAGCACCAATGCAGGCGCAGACACCGCCAACCATGTGAACAGCGGTAGAGCCTGCAAAATCGTGGAAACCCATCTGTGCCAGCCAACCGCCGCCCCAGATCCAATGACCGGAAATAGGATAGATAAAAGCGGAGATGCAGAAGGAATACAGGCAGTAGGACAGGAACTTCGTGCGCTCTGCCATGGAGCCGGAAACGATCGTTGCGGAAGTAGCGCAGAACACCGTCTGGAAAATCAGATAGGCGAACAGCGGCACACCGGCAGGCAGAATGGCGGAATAATCGCCCAAAACAAACGGATCAAAGCCACCAATGATAGCACCGGAGCTGGCAAACATAAGGCCAAAGCCCAGGATCCAGTAGGTTGGCGTGCCGATACAGAAGTCCATCAGGTTCTTCATCAGGATGTTACCGGTGTTCTTAGCACGGGTGAAGCCTGCTTCGCACATGGCGAAACCTGCCTGCATTAGGAAGACCAGTGCGGCACCTAACAGAACCCACAGTGTGTTGACAGATGAATACATAAAATCCCTCCTAAAAACAAAAAACGACAAGGACACCATGCAGAGATCTTCCCCTCTGACGGTGTCCTTGTCTCCTTCCCCGGAATTTTTCCGGAAACGGAAACAAGGACACCCGAGAGAAAACTCTCAGGCGTCCTTGCCTTGTCGTTATCATGACTTTATCACGGGATAGCTTCTGCGTCAATGGGCGTTTTTTCCAAGATTTCTGCCGTTCTGACTAAAAAGTTCTAAATATATTATAGAGATTGCACAAGCAGATCCGTTACATCGGGCGAACCAGATTCGTGTAGCCAATCAGATATTCGTCCACCTCTGCAGCGGCAGCGCGCCCCTCCGCAATCGCCCACACCACAAGGGACTGACCACGGTGCATATCACCGGCGGTAAAGACCTTTTCCACATTGGTGGCAAAACTGCCTTTTTCGGTCTGCACGGTTTTGCCGGCTTCTACGCCAAACGCCTTGCAGACTTTCGAGTCGCAGCCGGAAAAGCCTGTGGCGGCAATGAGCAGTCCACAGGGAATGGTATCCCCATCGGTGGTGACAATGCCGGTGAGGGTTCCGTCATCCGCAGATACAAGGCTCTTTACCTGAACACCAAAACGACGCGGATCCATGCCGAGGACAGAGACGGCTTCCTCGTGGGCATAATCCAGAGGAAGCATACCGTCTTTGTCCACATAATCGCTCTTGGGACGGCGAACCAACTGGGTGACAGATTTGGCGGATTGTCTCAGAGCCGTTGCGACGCAATCGCTTGCGGTATCGCCTGTGCCAATGATGACCACATCACGGCCTTCGGCGGTGGGAATGGTAATGTCCTGTCGCTTGAAAATATGCCGTTCTACAGCGGCTTTCAAATACTCTGTGCCGTAATACACGCCGGAAATCCCTTTGGTATCAAGACCCAGGGAACGGGGAGTTTCCGCACCGCAGCACAGTACTACCGCGTCATACTCGGACACCAGACGCTGTGCAGTCTTTGGGACGGAAGCGTCCACTCCGGTGACGAAGCTGACACCTTCATCCGTCATTAGATCGACACGGCGTTTTACCACGTCTTTTGGTAACTTCATGTTGGGGATACCATAGGTCAGTAGGCCGCCTACATGGGCTTCTCGTTCCACCACGGTAACGGAATGACCACGGTGATTCAACTGGTCGGCAACAGCCAGACCTGCCGGGCCGGAACCAACCACACAGACCTTCTTGCCGGACCACTGAGGAGGACGACGGCGCTTCATCTCGTGAGACGAAAAGCCCGCTTCGATGATACTGCGCTCATTGTCTCGTACGGTGACGCTGTCCCCATAAATGCCGCAGATGCAGGCCTTTTCACAGGGAGCAGGACAAACACGACCGGTGAACTCGGGGAAATTGTTTGTTTTCAGCAATCGAGCCAGTGCGTGGGACAAATTGCCGGTGAATACAGAGTCGTTCCATTCGGGAATTAGGTTATGCAGAGGGCAACCAAAGGTGCTGCCCTCATATATCATGCCGGTCTGGCAAAACGGTACACCGCAATTCATGCAGCGACCACCCTGTTCCATCCGTTGAGTATTGGGGAGAGCAAGATGGAATTCATTCCAGTCGTGGACTCGTTCTTCCGGGGGACGGTTGGGGTCATTGGTTCTCTCATAGTCTAAAAATCCAGTGGTTTTTCCCATAATGATTGCTCTCCTTTCTTAATTTCTGGTGTTGGCGTAAAAGGCTTCGATCGCTGCTTGATCGCGGCTCATGCCTTTTTCTTCATACTGAGCAATGGAGCGAAGCATCCGGTCATAATCTTTGGGCATGACCTTCTTGAAGCAGGAAACATAGGACTTGAATGCCGCCAGAATTTCCTTGCCGCGAGGAGAGCCTGTGGCGGCAACGTGTTCTTCGATCAGCGTTTTCAATTCCTGAATATCATGAGACTCTGTTAGCGTGTCGATGAGCACCTGCTCCTTATTGAGCCGCATATAAAGATCGTGATTCTCGTCCAGCACATAGGCGATACCGCCGGACATACCGGCCGCAAAGTTTTTACCCGTTGCGCCCAAAATGACCACTCGGCCGCCAGTCATGTATTCGCATCCGTGATCGCCTACACCTTCCACAACGGCCACGGCTCCGGAATTTCGCACGCAGAAACGCTCGCCAGCGCAGCCATTAATAAATGCTTTACCGCGGGTTGCACCATACAGAGCCACGTTACCAACGATGATATTTTCACCGGGGTCGAATGTGCTGCCCTTAGGAGGATAAACAATGAGCTTGCCGCCGGAAAGACCTTTTCCAAAGCCGTCGTTGCTGTCACCTTCCAAGGTTAGCGTTAAGCCCTTGGGAATGAAAGCACCAAAGGACTGACCGCCACCACCGTGACAGGTGATGATATAGCTGTCTTCCGGCAGGGAATCGCCGCAAACACGGGTGATTTCCGAACCAAACAGCGTGCCGAGCGAACGGTCCGTAGAAGAGACCGTCAGCTCCAAAGAACCGGAGCGCTTGTCCTTCAGGCTTTTCCCGAGCTTCTTCAACAGTACGCTGACATCAAGGGTATTTTCCAGATGGAAGTCGTAGACGTCCTTGGGATCAAAATGGGGGACATGATCCACATAAGGATTATGCAAAATGCCGGAGAGGTCTAACGTTTCCGCGCGGTGGGTGACCAGCTTTTCACGGACTTGCAGCAGGTCACTGCGGCCCACAAGTTCGTCCACGGTGCGAATCCCCAGCTTCGCCATAAATTCCCGCAATTCCTGTGCAACAAAATACATGAAGTTGATCACGTACTCCGGTTTGCCGGCAAACCGCTTGCGCAGCTCGGGATTTTGTGTGGCAATACCGGCAGGACAGGTGTCCAAATTGCATACACGCATCATGCAGCAGCCCATAGTGACCAGAGGGGCTGTAGCAAAACCGAATTCCTCAGCGCCCAACATACAAGCAATGGCTACATCTCGTCCGGTCATCAGCTTGCCGTCCGCTTCAATGACCACCTGCGAGCGAAGACCGTTTTGGATCAGGGTTTGGTGCGCCTCAGCAACACCCAACTCCCAGGGAAGACCTGCTCCGGAGATGGAGGTGCGGGGAGCAGCACCGGTGCCACCGTCATGGCCAGAGATCAGTACTACCTGTGCGCCGGCTTTGGCAACACCGGCAGCAATGGTGCCAACACCTGCCTCACTCACCAGCTTTACGCTGATACGGGCATCCCGATTGGCGTTTTTCATGTCATAAATCAGTTGTGCTAGATCCTCGATAGAGTAGATATCGTGATGAGGGGGAGGAGAGATCAGGCTGACACCGGGGGTGGAATAGCGGGTTTTGGCGATCCATGGATAGACCTTTTTGCCGGGCAGATGTCCACCTTCGCCGGGTTTTGCGCCCTGTGCCATTTTGATTTGTATTTCCTGCGCACTATTCAGATATTCACTGGTAACACCAAAACGGCCAGAGGCGATTTGCTTAATGGCAGAACAGCGTTCGTCGTGAAGCCGTTCGGTGGCTTCACCGCCTTCGCCGGAGTTGGACTTGCCGCCGATACGGTTCATGGCAATGGCCATGCACTCATGTGCTTCCTGAGAAATCGAGCCGTAGCTCATAGCGCCAGTCTTAAAACGTTTGACAATAGACTCTACCCGTTCAACCTCGTCGATGGAGATGCCGCCGTCTTGTGCAAAACGGAAATCCAACAAACCACGTAAAGTGTGCGGTTTATCGGCAGAATCCACCTGTGCGGTGTACTCCTTGAAGACATCGTAGCTGCCCTCCCGGGTGGCCTTTTGCAGCAAAAGGATCGTCTTGGGGTTGTACATATGATCTTCTTTGTCAGGGCCGGAGCGCATCTTGTGACTACCGGTGGAGTCCAGCGTGGTGTCAAAACCCAGACCCAGTGGGTCAAATGCCTGGTTGTGGTTCCACTCCACACCCTCACCGATTTCCTCGAGTCCCACTCCACCGACACGGCTGGTGGTGTTGGTGAAGTATTTATCGATGACTGCCTTGTTGATGCCAACGCACTCGAAAATCTGGGCAGACTGGTAAGATTGAATGGTGGAGATGCCCATCTTGGAGGCGATTTTTACAATGCCGTGGAGAATCGCACTGTTATAGTCGCTGACGGCGGCACCGGAGTCCTTGTCCAAAAGGCCCAGAGTAACCAGTTCTTCTACGCATTCCTGCGCAAGATAGGGATTGATGGCCTGAGCACCATAGCCCAACAGCGTTGCAAAGTGGTGTACATCTCTTGGCTCGGCGCTTTCCAGAATCATGGATACGGCGGTACGCTTTTTGGTGCGCACCAGATACTGCTCCAGAGCGGAAACGGCCAATAGGGAGGGAATAGCGACATGGTTTTCATCGACTCCACGGTCGGACAAGATCAGAATATTTGCACCTTTCCGATAGGCTCGGTCACAGTTGACATACAACTGATCCACAGCGGCCTCCAAAGGCATCCCTTTGTAATACAGCAGGGAAATGGTCTCCACATGGAAGCCGGGGCGATCCATATACCGCAGCTTCATCAGATCCACGGAGGTAAGAATGGGGTTGCGGATCTGAAGAACTGTGCAGTTTTCTGCTTTTTCCTCCAACAGGTTGCCGGAGGAACCGACATACACAGTGGTGTCCGTGACGATCTCCTCGCGAATGGCATCCATCGGGGGATTGGTCACTTGCGCAAAGAGTTGCTTAAAGTAGTTGAAAAGCGGCTGATGGTGCTCACTTAACACGGCAAGAGGGGTATCCACACCCATAGCATTGGTGGGCTCCACACCATCACGAGCCATGGGTAGAATGGAATCTTTGATTTCTTCATAGGTGTAACCAAAGGCTTTGTACAAGCGATCACGGACTTCCTGTGAATGAGATTCGACTCGCTTGTTAGGAATGGGAAGATCCTTCAGATATACCAGATGAGCATCCAGCCATTCGCCGTAAGGCTGCTTTGAGGCATAGCGCCGTTTGATCTCCTCGTCATCCACCAGGCGGCCTTCCCGTAGGTCTGCAAGCAGCATTTTTCCGGGCTGCAAGCGTGACTTTTTGACAATTTTTTCCGCTGGGATGTCCAAGACGCCTACCTCGGAAGATACGATCAGCCTGTCATCATCAGTGAGATACCAACGACATGGGCGAAGACCGTTTCGATCCAGAACGGCACCAACGGTGTCACCGTCTGAGAAGACAATGGCGGCAGGGCCGTCCCACGGCTCCATCATCGTGGCGTAATAATGGTAAAAATCTCGCTTTGCGCGCTTCATTTTCTTGTCATTTGCCCAAGGTTCCGGAATCGTCATCATTACGGCCTGGGGCAATTCAATTCCACTCATCAGCAGGAATTCCAAAGTGTTGTCCAGCATAGCACTGTCAGAACCGCTTTGATCTACCACGGGGAGGATCTTGTCCATATCTTTCTCTAAAATGGCAGAGGACATGGATTCCTCACGGGCTAACATACGATCCACATTGCCGCGGATGGTATTGATTTCGCCATTATGGAGTATGTAACGGTTGGGATGCGCACGTTCCCAACTGGGATTCGTGTTGGTGGAAAAGCGGGAATGGACCAGTGCGATGGCACTTTCGCAGTCAGGATCCGTCAGGTCAGCATAGAATTTTCTCAGCTGTCCCACAAGGAACATTCCTTTATAGACAATTGTGCGGCTGGAGAACGAGGGAATGTAGGTGTTAATGTTGGACTGCTCAAATGCGCGACGGATCACGTAGAGCTTTCGGTCAAAGTCCAAACCCGGAGCGCAGTCCGCAGGACGCTTGACAAAGCACTGACAAATGCAGGGCATGCAGTCCAAAGCCTTTTGCCCCAGAACCTCCGGATGAGTTGGAACGGCACGCCATCCCAGAAAATCCAGACCCTCTTTTGCCACAATGATCTCCAACATCTTTTTAGCCTGCGCACGTTTCAAATTGTTGTTGGGGAAGAAGAATACACCTACGCCGTAATCCCGTTCGTTGCCGAGGGAAATACCCTCTGCCGCTGCGGCCTTTACCATCAGCTTATGGGGGATCTGAAGCATCAGGCCGACACCGTCACCGGTTTCGCCGGCGGCATCTTTGCCGGCACGATGCTCCAGTTTTTCAACGATTTTCAGAGCATCATCCACTGTTTGATAGGTCTTTTGACCCTTCAAATCCACCACAGCGCCGATACCACAGGCATCGTGTTCAAAGCGTGGGTCATATAAAGGATGTTGAACTTGATAATTGTGCGTGTCCAACATGAAATCACTCCCTTTTCATGATTTAAAGCAAAGGAAAAATGGACATAAAAAAAGAGCGCAGGTGACCCCTGAGTGGGCACCTTTGCTCTCTGGTGGAAATTATACGAGAAAAAGACCGGCTCTGTCAACGGTTTTAGCTGTATTAAAACGCAATTCTGCAGATTTCGGAGACTTTTCTAAAATGCGGCAGTTCCCTTAAAAATCCTTTGTTAAAATTCTATACAGAGGTAAAAACGTTATATGAAATAGCACGGAAGTTCCGCCGTTGGAACTTCCGTGCTTCGTTTATGCATCATCCTTTAAGAGCAAGTCAATGATTTGACTGTAAAGCTGCTCGGGAGCTTTTTGAAACTGCTGGCAGAGAAGCTTGCCCATGTCTTCTCGGGGAACCATCAGACGAAGGTCCATTACGCTTCCTATATCGTCCTCCAACTGTAGATGAACGGTGTGTGTTCCGTTGGCTCTGGACTCCAAATTCGCCTGTACCTGGCTTTTGCGCCGAAGCTTTCGATTGCAGATGGATAGGTTTTTGTCGCACCGAAGACGCACAGAGTATGGGAGACTGCTCTCGCAGATCTGACTGTTGCGAATGCCTTTTTCGGTTATGGAATAAAAGCCGTTATCATTTAACGATAAGTGTTCCGTTTTTACTAAATCAGCCAAGCATTCCGAGAAGTCAAAATAGTCGATGGCATCATCGCAGAGGGTCAGATCCAGTAAAGTATCGAAAGGCACGGGTTCGATGACGCGTGCAGCGAGATAAAGTATCAAAAATTTTATTTCGAGTTTATCCCGAATAAAACCGTGGCTTGCCATGGGAACGGTCTCCTTTGTAAAGAATTGCTTTTAGTATAGCGTATTGTGGAAAGAATGTACAGCTTTTTCCGATGAAGCTTTTGAATCTTTCGCACCACATTTAATATGTGGCATAGACTGGACTGAAAGAGCTGTTCTTTCAACCGCTATATCAATTAGGAGGTATTGCAATGGCTGAAAAAATCGTGGCCGGCCCGGTAGAAAGCTCTAACGGCATTCGTGAGGCGGTCTGTATTCATACCAGAAAGATTTATGACTCCTGCCGGGATAAGGATTGCATTGAGGATCTGCGATTCTATCCGAAGCTGGAATATGTGGATGTGCTGAATCACGCATTGTCTGTGAAAGGCGGAAAAGCAGATTTGCTGTATGTATATGTGGATGTGGAAGCAGTAAACTTCAACCGCGGCTTCTATACGGTTGACATGCGCTTCTTCTATAAGGTAACCCTTCAGGCATATACCAGTGCACCTTGCCCTATGACGGTGGAGGGGCTGTGCGTGTTCGATAAGAGAGCGCTGTTATTCGGCAGTGAAGGCAGTGCCAAGATCTTCTCCTCCGAATACCGAAGCGAGGAGCCGGATATTCAGCAAATGCGCCGTTCCAATCTTCCCATCGCGGTGGTAGAGGCTGTGGATCCCATTGTTCTGGATGCCCGTGTTGTTGAGGGCTGCGGTAAGCGCGGCTGTGACTGTGATTTGTGTGAGGTCCCTGCCTGTGTCAGCAAGTGCTTTGGTGGAGATCTGTGCGGCGGAGATGATGGCCGACGTATCTATGTGACCTTGGGCCAGTTCTCGATTGTCCGTTTGGAGCGCGATTCTCAGCTGTTGATCCCTGTTTACGATTATTGTATGCCGGAAAAACACTGCGATTGCGGCAATACCGATGATCCGTGCTGCCTGTTCCGCAATATTTCGTTCCCTGTGGGCGAATTTTTCCCTCCCAATACCGTGACTGCATCCGACAGCTACGGCGAAGTGAAAAACTACTGCTCATGCTGCGGTGAGAACTAAAAATGGAAGTCGGCCGATTGATTCGGCTGACTTTTTTGACATAACAGAGGACGAGCTGCCATACATTGAAGCAACGAAAGAAAAGGAGGGAGTCTTTTGGGAACGAATGAAGACATCTTACGGTGTGAAACGGCAGCGTTGGTGCTGCCCAATCGATTGAGAAAGCGAGTGCTATCTTTAAATACAGTTCAAAAGGAATTGGCAGAAGAACTGCGGCTCCGTATCGGACAAGCAATGACGGTTCTGCTGCCGGAGGGAGAAGTCTCCCTGGAGGAAATTGTCACCGCAGAAGATCTGGAGATCCTATGCGATTTGGCATCAGACTTTTCTCGTTATGCAACCATGGATACCTTGCGACAAGGATTCTTATCCGCAAAAGGCGGACTCCGTATTGGCCTTTGCGGATCTGTGGTAATGAAAAACGGTGAGACAACAAATCTCAAAGACATTTCTTCTGCGGTAATTCGCATTGAAAGAGAAAAAAGAGGAATCGCTGCGCCGTTCATAACAGATTTGTTTCAAAATGAGGTGTTTCAAAGTACACTGATTTTGTCCCCGCCGGGTGGGGGAAAGACTACGCTTTTAAGAGATTTGGTGCGATTGCTGTCTGACGAGAAAAAACAGCGCATTGCGTTGATTGACGAGCGGAGTGAGGTGGCGGTAGTCTATCGCGGCAAACCGCAAATGGACATTGGCAGTTATACCGACGTATTGGACGGCTGCCCAAAAGCCCTTGGTATTCCCATGGTACTGCGAGCCATGAATCCACAGATTATAGCGGTGGATGAGATTACCGTGCAGGAAGACCTAAAAACGATTGCGCAGGCCTCGGGCTGCGGTGTGGCGATTCTTGCAACGATTCACGGAATAGATTTGGAGGACCTGATGAAAAAACCTCTGTATCGAGAACTGTTGGGCAAAAATGTGTTCCGTAAAATAATTCGCATTGAGCGAAAGGGTGTAGAGCGAATCTATTCTGTGGAAGATGTGCCATGGTAAGATTGTGTGGAAGCATTTGCATTTTTGCCGGCTGCGGATATGCGTGGTATTTGCAGTGGACGCAGCGTCGTCGACAAAGAAACGCACGAATTGAGTTGTTATCTGCTTTGCGAACCATGGAGCAGGAGATCCGAAGTCGCCAGACACCGATCCCTCATCTGGCACAACGGTTGGCAGGCGAGAGTATAGGCGATGTAAGGCATAGCTTTGAAATCTTCTGCGCCCTGTTAGAATGCGGCGAACTGCCGGCGCAAGCCTGGA
The DNA here is from genome assembly GCA_024404295.1 of Oscillibacter sp. Taxonomy (GTDB): domain Bacteria; phylum Bacillota; class Clostridia; order Oscillospirales; family Oscillospiraceae; genus Oscillibacter. The sequence goes on along the minus strand of JAKSQE010000021.1, from coordinate 269 downwards.
AAGTTGCATTTGAGGAACTTCCGCTTTCTGAAGAGGAGAAAGCGGCTGTTATGGAACTCGGAAATAGAATTTCAAAAGAGGAATCAATTGCTGTAAGGGAAATAAACTTGACAATAGATAAGATAGAAACATGGAAAGAAAGCGAGGAGAAACTGAGGAAAGAGACGGAAAAACGATCCTCTGCGGTATGGTTTTCTGCTGCTGCACTACTCGTGATCTTGCTGATTTAAAAACCGGAATCGGTAGGAAATTCAGCCTTGTTATTATTC
>JAKSQE010000020.1 GCA_024404295.1 Oscillibacter sp. | reverse complement strand
TTCGTTGAATAATATGATGCAGGGGCTGCCATTTGGCAGCCCCTGCTCTGTTTTCTATGTACTTAGCGAATGAAATTGGTCATGGTGCGATGTACGGTCTCGGGAGCGGGAATGGTATCCTTGGTGGCATTCAGCACTTTGACCATCCATGCCATGTTGCGGCCCAGTTTGGCGGCAACTTCCACGCCCTCGGTGTCCTGCAGCACTTCGCCGGCATCAGCACCGTGGGCAATGCCCCAATAATCGGACGTAACCAGAACCATCTCCATGCAGTCCATGGCAGCGAGAAGCTCATGGTAGGTGGTGCTGCCGCCGCTGCGGCGCAGAGTACACAGTGCTGCGCCGACCTTGTGGTGGAACTGGTTTTCACCGCAGCCTGCTGCCAGGAACAGACGGTCGATGACGCACTTCATATTGCCGCTGATGCCGCTGTGATACACCGGGGATGCCAGCAAAATACCGTCGGCCTCGATGCACTTTTGAATGATCTCATTCACACCGTCATCATCCATGACGCAGCGCAAGGTTCCTTTGTTCAGGCACTGATAGCAGGCCATGCAGGGATGAACATTGGCACCGGGCTGAACAACCTCGAACTCCACGCCGGCCGCTTCCACTTCTTTGCGGACGACCTCCAGCAGCTGCGCATTGTTGCCGTCCTTGCGGGGACTGCCGTTAATTGCAACGATCTTCATAAAAAGACCTCCTTATTTTGTTATTTCCGTCTTCAACATATCACACCCTGTAATTCCTTGCAATAAAAATTCAAAAAAACAGCAAGATGCCGCAAAAACTCCTTTTCCTTTTGGAAAAAGTGTGCTATTCTGGTTCAGAAATCACCACAGGAGGAATCCCGATGAACAACAACGAAATGCTGCTGCTCAAGCTGGGCGAAGTCGTTTTGAAAGGCTTGAATCGTCACAGCTTTGAAGATAAGCTGGTCAATAATGTCCGCCGCCGCATGAAGAACTGCGGCAGTTTCCAAATTTATATTCGTCAAAGCACGATTTATGTGGAGCCCCAGAGCGAAAATTGCGACATGGAAGGTGCCTATCAGGCTGCCAAGCAAATTTTTGGCATCGTAACGGTGGCCCGTGCCGTGCCCTGCGAAAAGACCATTGACGCCATTGTAGAGACCGCTAAGACGTATCTTGCCGGTGAATTTGCCAACGCCCGCACCTTTAAGGTGGAGAGCAAACGTGCCGACAAACATTTCTATCTCAACTCCATTCAGATCTCTCAGGAGGTCGGAGGATTGTTGGCAGAAGCCTTCCCCGATGTGGCTGTGGATGTCCACGATCCCGACCTGACCGTCCACGTGGAGATTCGTGAGAAGTACGCCTATGTCCACGCACCCTCTGTGGCCGGTGCCGGCGGTCTGCCCATCGGCATGGGCGGTCACGCTGTCAGCCTGCTCTCCGGCGGTCTGGACTCTCCTGTTTCCTCTTATATGATCGCCCGCCGAGGCGTGATTCTGGATATGGTTCATTTCGTCTCTCCTCCTTATACCTCTCAGCAGGCACAGGACAAGGTGATGGAACTGGCACAGATCCTGACCACCTATTGCGGCCGTATGATCGTCCACATTATCCCCTTTACGGAGATTCAGGAGGAGATCCGCAAGAACTGTCCCGAGGAGTATTTTACCCTCATTATGCGCCGCTTCATGATGCGTTTGGCAGAAGCGGTGGCTGTGAAGGCAGGTGCCTCTGCACTGGTCACCGGTGAATCTCTGGGTCAGGTTGCCAGCCAGACCATTAAGGCGCTGGGTGTCACCGAAGATGTGACCCACCTGCCCGTTCTCCGCCCGCTGATCGGCTCTGACAAGGTGGAGATCATCCGTACCGCCCGCGAGATCGGCACCTATGATACTTCCATTCTCCCCTATGAGGATTGCTGCACCGTGTTCACCCCTCGTCATCCCGCTACCCGTCCTGTTTTGGAGGATGTTGTAAAAGCCGAGTCCGTGTTGGACATTGACGGCCTGGTAGAAAAGGCTTTGGCCGGCGAAACATGGGTGCGCCTCAAACCCAATATGTAATGTAAACAGCGAGGCTAAATGCCTCGCTGTATCTCTTAAGGAGTGACTGTTTTATGTCCCATACTGCTGAAATTATTGCCGTTGGCACAGAATTACTGTTGGGCAACATCGCAAACACCAACGCACAGGAGTTGTCTCAGCGCCTGTCCGATCTGGGGATCAATGTGTTCTGGCACACTGTGGTGGGTGACAACCCCGAACGCTTAAAAGAGGCTTTGGAGATTGCCCGCAAACGCGCTGACATTATTATTACCACTGGCGGCCTTGGCCCGACTTACGATGATCTGACGAAGCAGACCATCTGCGAAACATTCCATCAGCCGTTGGTATTGCACGAGGATATTCTGGAGGGCATTCGCCACTTTTATGAAACCTATCTGCACGTTCCCATGCCGGACAACAACCGCCAGCAGGCCGAACTGCCAGAGGGGTGCGTAATTTTTGACAATGCTGTGGGGACTGCTCCCGGCTGCGGTTTTGCGGTGGACGGCGTCCATGTGCTGATGCTGCCCGGTCCGCCTCACGAGATGAACACCATGTTGGACCGTTGTGCGGAAGCATATCTCCGCGCCCTGTCCCATGAGGTCATCGTCTCCCACGACATCATGACCTTCGGCATGGGCGAATCCAATGTGGATGAACTGCTCCATGAGCGCATGAGCCACATGACCAATCCCTCTCTCGCTACCTACGCCAAGCCTTCGGAGGTCCGTCTCCGTGCCACTGCCAAAGCGGCTGACTCCGAAACCGCGGAGGCCATGCTTGCCCCTGTGGTGGCGGATGTGCGGGAAATCTTGGGCGATGTGGTCTATGGCATCGATGTTTCCGGCCTGCCGGAAGCCTGCATGAAGCTGTTGAAAGAGCAGGGTTTGACCATGGCCACCGCCGAAAGTTGTACCGGCGGCTGTGTGGCGCAGCAGCTTACCGCTTTGCCTGGCGCTTCGACTGTTTATCGGGGTGGTGTTGTCAGCTATTGGAGCGAGGTAAAAGCGGATGTTCTGGGTGTTCCCCAGGACGTTCTGGATGAATTTGGTGCTGTTTCCGACCCTACTGCCCGTGCCATGGCAGAGGGTGCTCGCCGCATTACCGGCGCTGACATTGCCGTGTCCATTACCGGCGTTGCCGGGCCGGACAGTGATGACCGCGGCAATCCCGTTGGTCTGATTTTTGTGGGTCTGGCTACCCCGAAGGGCACTTTCTGCCGCAAACTGGAGTTGGGCAGTCGCCGCCGAGACCGCCTGCAGGGAATCGCCACCAACCATGCCTTTGATGTGATTCGCCGCTATCTGAGCGGATTGCCGGTGGAAACCGTCACCAGCGCACGCCATTAAATAATAGTAAGCCCCTGACCGCCACGGTCAGGGGCTTTTGTTACCCTAATGCCACATCCAGAATCATCATAATGAGAAAGCCGCCTACAAAGCCGCAGGTTCCTGCTTTGGAATGGGCTTGCGGCACCAGCTCCTCCACCACCACGTATATCATGGCTCCGGCAGCAAAGCTCAACAGCCACGGCATCAACGGCTCTACACCGGAAGCGATCAAGACCACCAGAATGCCAAAAATCGGTTCTACGATGCCGGACAGCATTCCTCCCACGAACGCACGCAGCCGAGTACACCCCTCCTGTCTCAGCGGCAGAGAAATGGCAGCTCCTTCAGGGAAATTCTGAATGCCGATGCCCAACGCCAACGCTGCCGCACCTACTATACCGTCGCCTCTCGCCGCCAGTGCAAAGGCCAGCCCCACTGCCATGCCCTCCGGCACGTTATGTAGGGTGATGGCCGTCATCAGCAGCGTGTTCTGCCGCCACGCAAAGTCCGTGGATGCATTGGCACAGCGAAGATGCGGCAGTGCAGCATCCAACGCCGACAAAAAGACAACACCCAGCAACAATCCGACAGCCGCAGGCAGCCACGCGGGAATGTCTGCAAGTTCCTCAGCCCGATCGATAGAGGGCAGCAGCAGGCTCCACACGCTGGCGGCAGTCATAACTCCTGCAGCGAACCCTAATAACCCCTTTTGAAATTTGGGCCGGATCTCGCCCACAAAGAAAAATACCATGGCAGCACCCAGTGTGGTCATCAGAAAGGTAAATCCCGTGCCCAATGCGGCCCAGCCAAGTGATTGCAGCATATGATCAACGCCTTACGTTCAATTCAGGCGGTATAACGCCTGTATGACAGTATAAGCACTTTGAACCAAACAGGTGCAAAAAAGCCGTTGTGGGTCCACAACGGCTTTTTCCTTATATCAGATGTACGACTCCCATCGTTACGGCAGTGGTAATTGCCCCTGCGCACAACAGGCCTATTAAAATAGCTGGCATCGCATTTTTCAGTCGAATATCCAGAAATGATGCCGCTAACGCACCTGTCCATGCTCCCGTTCCCGGAAGAGGGATTCCAACCAACAACACCAAACCTGCCAGACGATACTTTTTAACCAGGCGCCCTCTCGTATGCGCATGTTGCTCCAGCCAGAGGATTTTGCTGCCAAACCATTTCGTTCCACGAAGCAAGTTCCCAACACGGCGTGCCAGCAGAATGACCAGAGGCGCCGGCAAAGCGTTGCCTAAGATTGCGACACCACAGGCTGCCACAGGTGGTAAACCTGCCGCGATCCCCATAGGGATCGCTCCGCGCAACTCCAAAACCGGAATCATGGCCACAACAAAGGTCATGAGATATTTTCCCAACAGTGTGTCCAAAAAGGGCATACGCTTCCTCCAGGCCATTGATGTAATGGCTTATTTTACTCCAGATTCAGGCGGTTTTTCAAGCAGTAAGTTGTTAAAAAATAGAAAATCCCACTTAAAATCAGTTGGCTGACGATACAGCCGACAAATACAGTATGTGTCATTGTCATGGGATGTTGGATTAAGATCTGGTCGAACAGATCAGCAACATTTACAATATGCAGCAGATTCATCGCCAACGACAGCAGGAATTTCTCCACGCCACCGATGACAAAGAAAAACACCACTGCCAAGGGCAGTTTGTAGTTGGCAAAGCTGTAACCCAATGCCATGGCGGCATAGAACCGCAGGCAGTTCGCCGCTAAACCGACAACCACCAACACCACCAGCTCCAAAACGATTGCCGTACCATTCAAGGCATAGTAAGCGCTCATATTTTGCCAGAGCTCCCGGAGCAAGCCAACAAGTACATCCAATGCCTGCTTCACCACACCCAGATCGAAAGCCATGATGCAAAATGCAATCACTACAGCCGCAGCGGTGGCAGCAAACCACACAACGGAGACAATTAGCTTGGTCCACACTTGCTGGTGTACGGACACAGGCAGCGTCATGGAGAGATATCCTTCATCGCCCAACAGGTTCTTACAGAACCGCTCAATCATGGTCACAAGAGTCATTACGCAAACTGCAATAATGGCCATTACAAACAGCATGACAAGGATCACGCCAATGGTATCCAGGATCGGATACTCCGTTTCCAACAGGCCGCGGGTTGTCAGATTTGCTCCCAGAGAAGCCACCAGCAAAATCAGATACATTGGCAGCATAGTACGTGCAGTGGCACGAAATTCGTGTTTCAACAATTTTTTCAGCATTTGAACACCTCCCGGAACAATTCGTCTACGCTCATACCCTTTTCCTCTCGAATTTGATCCACGGAAGTTTGAAGCATGAGACGGCCATTGTTGATAAAAAGAACATCATCCAACACCTTCTCAACATCGGAGATCAGATGGGTGGAAATGATCACACTGGCTTCAGGATTGTAATTGCTGATGATGGTGGACAGGATATAATCCCGGGTGGCAGGGTCTACGCCGCCGATGGGTTCATCCAAGAAATACAGTTTCGCCTGACGACTCATTACCATAATGAGCTGCACTTTTTCCCGCGTACCCTTGCTCATCTGGCGAATTTTCTGGTTAGGACGGATACCCAAATGCTCCAACATTTCTTCTGCCGCACTTCGGTTGAAATCCGCATAGAAGTCCTCGTAGTAATCCATGAGCTGCTTTGCGTTCATCCAGATGGGAATTGCCGTGCGCTCCGGCAGATAACTGACGATGGCATGGCTTTCACGGCCCGGGGCTTTCCCGTCGATCAAGATCTCACCGCTGCTTGGCATCAAAAGACCGTTGGCCAGTTTGATGAGGGTCGTTTTTCCGCTGCCGTTTGGTCCCAGCAGACCAATGATACGGCCGGAATCGATGCTAAGAGTCACGTCGCTCAGCGCCTCCACCGCACCGTATTTTTTGAAAAGATTTTTACATTCTAAAATTGCCATGGGTCATTCTCCTTTTAAGGAATTCGTTAGAACATCGAGGATATCCTCCCTTGTATATCCGAGACGTTCCAGCGCTTCTACACACCGCGCCACATGAATACGGGCTAAATCTGCTTTCAGCGCATGGATTACCATGTGATCTTCCGTCACATACCGACCAGAGGTTCGCTGGCTGAACACCAATTTGTCCCGCTCCAGTTCAGCCATTGCTCGCTGCATCGTGTTAGGGTTTACGCCGGCGTCTACCGCCAAATCTCGAACGGAAGGCAGTCGCTCACCAGGCAGAAATACACCGGAAACGATAGCGACCTTAATTTGCTCGATGAGTTGCGTGTAGATGGGCATGTCATTAGAAAACTGCCAGTGCATAGGTCCCTCCTCGCATCATTGTACTAAGCAACTAATACAATAACACATTACACCGATTTGTCAACCCATAAAAAATAAAATTCGGACAGCCAAAGCTGTCCGAATGGAATTAGTATCGTTTATCAAGGATTTCAATGATGGCTGCAATCGTATCATGAGTACAGTCTGCCACGATGGTGGCGCCGCTGTTTCGCACAGCTTCCACGCAGTTTTCCGGTGCGAAAGCCTCTCGTGCCACCGCCAGCATACTCAAATCGTTGCTCTCGTCACCGGCACAGTAGACGTGTTCCATGGAAATGCCTAAGCGCTCCGCCAATCGCCGGATCATGCCGCCCTTGTTCGCACCCTTTGCAGTAACTTCTAACAGCGTCCGGTCGGAGAAGAAAATCTCATACTCTGTTGCCCAGTGTTGCGCTTCCATCCAGGCTTTGGCCTCTTCCAACACGCTGTGTTCTTCCTCAAACATAATTTTACCCAACGGCAGAGGGATTTCCAATAAAGACTGCCGCTCCACGGTGCCCACATGGGTCACATGCTCGTGCTGTCGGGTGTATTCATTGGGGCGAACAGAATGGATGATATTGTCCAGATGGTAGGCTTCCAACGCTGTGGTGGGAAAGCGATCCAGCACCGCCTGACCCCGCTGAAGGGTTTCCGGCGGGAGCAAAATCGTCTCAATGTACTGCTGCGTTTTATAGTCATACAGGGCTGCTCCGTTGCACACCACGCACGGGGCATTCATGGGAACCAACGGGGCAAAGGCCGAAAAGGCCGGTACCGCGCGGCCGGTGGAAATGGTAAATTTACCGCCTTCGTCCATAAAATAGCGCAAGGCGGCTTTGTTGCCCTCGGAAACCGGCGGCACTTCGCAGCCAGTGCGTCGAGGTGTTGCGGTGTCTAAAAAGGTATTGTCAAAATCGCTCGCCAGCAATACGCCGTCAAATTTTCCCATAATCCTTCCTCCGTAAAAGACCCGCTGACAGATTGCGGTCAGCGGGTCTGAAACTTTCATTCTGCGGCAGGTGTGTTTCCGCCATTTCCTCCACGGTGATGGCGGCCGCCCCGATGATGGGGTCTGCGGCGGCGCTTTGCTTCACCGGTTTCTGTCGCGGCAGATTCTTCTTTGGGATGGACTGCCTTTACCGGCTTGGCAGGCTTCTTCTCCACCTTTGCCGGTTTGACAGGCTTCTCTGCCTGCATCTTTTCCTGTTTGGGAGCCTGTTCTGCCTTGGCACCGCCACTTCTGCGCCGTCCGCCACGGTGGCGGCGACGAGGTTTGCCGCCCTCTTCATTCATCTTCTCCCGCACGGGAGCATCTTCCAGCGTGCTGTCGATAAACAGGGGAGAAGCGATGACCGGCCGCATCAGTTCCTCGGGCTTTTCCTCCACGTAACGCTCAGGGCGCTCGCTGGGGATCTCGATCCCCTCTCGGCTTCCCTTACCGTTACGCAAAACACAGACCTCACAGTTGTGATAGCACTTTAAGGACTCGGGAGATTCGTCCAGACTGACCTTCACGGTTTCGTGCAACAAGTCTACGGCCTTCACGTTGCCGGGGCCGTCGGGAGTCTGCACAAAGGACTCCTGCTTGGGCATCCGCTTCTGGGCATCTTCATAGGCGTCCTGCTCATACTTTAAGCAGCACATCAAGCGGCCGCAGGCGCCGGAGATCTTCGTGGGATTCAAACTCAGATTCTGGGTCTTTGCCATTTTAATGGAGACCGGCAGGAAAGAATCCAGGAACTGAGAGCAGCAATACGGTCTGCCGCAGATGCCTAAACCGCCCACCAGCTTGGTCTCGTCACGAACGCCGATCTGGCGCAATTCAATTCGGGCACGGAATACGGAAGCCAGATCCCGCACCAGTTCGCGGAAATCCACGCGGCCATCTGCCGTGAAGAAGAAAATGATCTTGCTGCCGTCAAAACTTGCGGATACATTGACCAGTTTCATTTCCAGACCGTGGTCTGCAATCTTCTTCTCGCAAATGTCAAAGGCTTCGCTCTCTTTTTTGCGATTGTACTCCACCGTGCGGCGGTCCGTGTCGGTAGCCCGGCGCATCACCGCGCACAAGGGCTGTACGATGGCACTGTCATCCACTTCGTGATTGCCCTCGGTACAAGTACCGAATTCGGGACCTTGCGAAGTTTCAACGATCACCTGCTCGCCCATCTTGATCTGCAATTCCTTGGGATCGAAATAATAATTTTTACATCCGCCGCGAAAGCGGACGCTGATTACTTGTGTCAAAGGATATCCTCCAATTCCACCGCCAGAGCGCCCAAAACATGGCCAGTGCCAACGTTAAACGAGCACTCTGCACGATACTTCTTTAACAGTTCTATTGTGCGCATGATTTGACTTTTTGTCAAGTTTTTCAGAAGTTTTTCCACGATTTCCATATCATTTTCAGCGCACTTTTGCCCATACAGGCACAGCAATGCCTCCGACAGCAATGCACCGCTTCGCTCCAGCATAGCGGCAAGGCTTTCACGGTCCAACCGTTTCTTTTCCAGCCGGACAGCCAGTTCCGTGACTGCGCCCTTTTTACCCAATCGGCGGCACAGTTCATCGCCCCATTCGGAGGTTTCCGTATCCGTCTCTGTGCCGGGCATCATCTTCAGTTCCACACAGCGGGAGCGCAGTGTCTGCAGCACCACGGCACCGTTTTCTGCACAGAACAGAAATGCTGCATACGGCGGGCCTTCCTCCACGGTTTTCAGGAGAACGTTTTGATCCTGCTCCGTTAACAGGGCACAGTCGGGAATGATGTACACCTTTCTCTGCCCTTCATTGGGGCGGATATAGGTATCGGAGCGGATCTCACGGATCACATCTACGGAAAGGTTTTTGTGATCGGCATCTTTTACCGTGATCACATCGGGGTGGATGTCCGCAAATACTTTTCGGCACGCAGCGCAGGTGCCGCAGGGCTTGTCTGCCGACTGGCACTGCATGGCCGCTGCCGCATAGCGGGCCATTTCCGTGCGGTTCCCGCTTCCGGTAAACAACAGCGCATGAGAAAGTGTCCCACGGTTTGCTGCCTGCCGAATGCGCAATGCAATGGGGTCGTTATGATCCATGCGGACACCTCCTCTCCTGATGTTGTGTGCTTTTTGCTGATACGCGAGCAGTATACCATAAACCGCGCAAAAAAGAAAGACAGGTTTTTCTTGACATTTTCATGACATTTTTCTATAATTTTCTCGACCGCGAGACAATCGAACACAGGGGCGCTGAAAGAGTTTTCGGCTGAGATGAATGGTAATTCCTCCATTCTGTCCCTTAAACCTGATCCGGGTAATGCCGGCGTAGGAAGTGAACGAAGTCATACTCGTTTTTCCGTACCGCGAACCCGTTTGATGGGATCGCGGTACTTTATTTTTAAGGAGAGATCCTATTATGAAACGCACCAAAGTCAGAGCCCTGTGTGAGGGCGCCATTATGGTGGCACTGGCCACTGTCCTGAGCTACATCAAGCTGATGGAGCTGCCCAACGGCGGCAGCGTCTGCATCGGCATGCTGCCCATCTTCTTCTACTGCATCCGCTGGGGCTGGAAGGACGGCTTTATTGCCTCCTTTGCTTACGGTCTGCTGCAGCTGATCTTTGACGGCGCCTATGCCTGGGGTTGGCAGTCCATGCTGCTGGATTACCTGCTGGCCTTCGCCGTGCTGGGCGTTTGCGGCTTCTTCTACAAGGCCAAGGGTGGTGTATTTGTTGGCACCGTCGTCGGCTGCATCTGCCGCTTTATCGTTCACTTCATCAGCGGCATTACCATTTATCGCATTTACGCTCCTACGGAAGTTCTGAACCATGTTTACACGGACCCCTATCTCTACTCCGCAGTCTACAATGGCAGCTATGTCGCCATCGACATGGTGCTGTGCCTGGTGATCTTTGCTTTGCTGTACAAGCCCATGCACAAGTACTTCGCAGGTTCCGATCTGCAGTAAATTCCATTCTCTCTTTTGCAGCGCCGCAGCAATGCGGCGCTGTTTTTGTCCCTTACTGCCATATTAGCTAATCGTTTGCGTGTTTTTATCAAAATCGCCCGAATTATAGGGTAAAATTTTAATCTTTACTGCCTAATCTTGTGATTTTTATTCATTGTTTTTTCCTTTTTGTTTCTTTATAATAATCGTAGTCTATTATCGGGGTATAGCGTGTATCCGCCTCGGTTGACAGAAAGAAATCGTTTTCCCGGTTTTCTTCTGTCAGCTGAGGGGGTTTTAAACCCCGATCTTAAATGATACCTGCAGAAGGTAAAAAAAGAAGGAGTGTCAACATGAGCAAAAAGTATTGTTACCTGTTCACTGAGGGCAATGCCGACATGCGCGAGCTGCTGGGCGGCAAGGGCGCAAACCTGGCTGAGATGACCAACATCGGTCTGCCCGTTCCTCAGGGCTTCACCATCACCACCGAGGCCTGCACCCAGTACTATGAAGATGGTCAGAAGATCAACGACGGCATCTTCGCTGAGATCATGGAGTATGTGGAGAAGATGGAAGGTATCACCGGCAAGAAGTTCGGCGATGCTGAGAACCCCCTGCTGGTTTCCGTCCGTTCCGGTGCCCGCGCTTCCATGCCCGGCATGATGGATACCATTCTGAACCTGGGCCTGAATGAGACCGTTGTCAACGTTCTGGCTGAGAAGTCCAACAACCCCCGTTGGGCATGGGACTGCTATCGTCGTTTCATCCAGATGTACTCCGACGTCGTTATGGAAGTCGGCAAGAAGTACTTCGAGCAGCTGATCGACGAGATGAAGGAGAAGAAGGGCGTCACGCAGGACGTTGAGCTGACCGCTGAGGATCTGAAGGAGCTGGCCGGCCAGTTCAAGGCTGAGTACAAGTCCAAGATCGGCGCTGAGTTCCCCACCGATCCCAAGGAGCAGCTGATGGGCGCCGTGAAGGCCGTCTTCCGTTCTTGGGACAACCCCCGCGCTAACGTGTATCGCCGCGACAACGACATTCCTTATTCCTGGGGTACTGCCGTTAACGTGCAGTCCATGGCCTTTGGTAACATGGGCGATGACTGCGGCACCGGCGTTGCTTTCACCCGTAACCCCGCTACCGGCGAGAAGAAGCTGTTCGGCGAGTTCCTGACCAACGCTCAGGGCGAGGACGTCGTGGCCGGCGTTCGTACTCCCATGCCCATCGCTGAGATGGCTGAGAAGTTCCCCGAGGCTTTCGCTCAGTTCGAGTCTGTCTGCAAGACTCTGGAAAATCATTATCGTGATATGCAGGATATGGAGTTCACCGTCGAGCACGGCAAGCTGTATATGCTGCAGACCCGTAACGGCAAGCGCACTCCCGCTGCCGCTCTGAAGATCGCCTGCGACCTGGTGGACGAGGGCATGATCGACGAGAAGAAGGCTGGCGCTATGATCGAGCCCCGTTCTCTGGACACCCTGCTGCATCCCCAGTTCGATCCCACCGCTTTGAAGAAGGCTGCTGTGATCGGTAAGGCTCTGGGTGCTTCTCCCGGCGCTGCTTCCGGTAAGATCGTCTTCTCCGCCGAAGAGGCTAAGGAGTGGGCTGAGCGCGGCGAGAAGGTCGTTCTGGTTCGTCTGGAGACCTCTCCCGAGGATATCGAAGGCATGAAGGCCGCTCAGGGCATCCTGACCGTTCGTGGCGGTATGACCTCCCACGCAGCAGTCGTTGCCCGTGGTATGGGTAAGTGCTGCGTTTCCGGTTGCGGCGAGATCAAGATGGACGAGGAGAACAAGAAGTTCCAGCTGGCTGGCAAGACCTATGTTGAGGGTGACTGGATCTCCCTGAACGGTTCCACCGGCGACATCTATGACGGTGCTATCCCCACTGTCGATGCTACCATCGGCGGCGAGTTCGGCCGTGTCATGGGTTGGGCTGATCAGTATCGTCGTCTGCAGGTTCGCACCAACGCTGATACCCCCCACGATGCCGCTCAGGCTCGTACCTTCGGCGCTCAGGGCATTGGCCTGTGCCGTACCGAGCACATGTTCTTCAACGAGGATCGTATCCCCGCTATCCGCCGCATGATCTGCTCCGACACTGTCGAGGCTCGCGAGGCTGCTCTGGCCGTTCTGGAGCCCATGCAGCAGTCCGACTTCGAGGGCATCTATGAGGCTATGGAAGGCTGCCCCGTCACCATCCGTTTCCTGGATCCCCCCCTGCACGAGTTCGTTCCCACCGAGGAGGCAGACATCGCTCTGCTGGCTAAGGACATGGGCAAGACCGTGGAGGATATCAAGGCTATCATCGCTTCTCTGCATGAGTTCAACCCCATGATGGGTCACCGCGGCTGCCGTCTGGCTGTCACCTATCCCGAGATCGCTGCTATGCAGACTCGCGCAGTCATCAAGGCTGCTCTGAACGTTCAGGCTAAGCATCCCGACTGGACCATGGTTCCCGAGATCATGATTCCCCTGGTGGGCGAGGTCAAGGAGCTGAAGTACGTCAAGAGCGTTGTTGTTAAGACCGCTGACGAGGTCATCGCTGCTGCCGGTTCTTCCATGAAGTACAAGGTCGGCACCATGATCGAGATCCCCCGCGCTGCTCTGACCGCTGACGAGATCGCTAAGGAAGCCGAGTTCTTCTGCTTCGGCA
>JAKSQE010000002.1 GCA_024404295.1 Oscillibacter sp. | reverse complement strand
CGACGCTGGATATGTACGGCATTCCCTACACCGGCAGCGGTTACATCGGCAGCGCTTTGGCCATGGATAAGGAGCTTACCAAGAGCCTGCTGCTGCAGTCCGGCATCGGCACTGCCAGGGGCCGGGTATTCCGGCGGGGAGAGAAATGCGATATTCCGCTGCCCTGCGTCGTCAAGCCCTGCTCCGGCGGTTCCAGTGTGGGAACGGCCATCGTCCGGGAGGAAAAGGAACTGGAGGATGCGCTGGAGGCGGCCTTTGCCTGCGAGGAGCGGGTGCTGGTGGAGCAGTATATTTCCGGCCGGGAGCTCACCGTGGGCATTCTCGACGGCAGAGCCATGAGTGTTATCGAGATCATTCCCCACAACGGCTTTTACGATTACAAGAACAAGTACCAGGCGGGCTTCACCGAGGAGCTTTGCCCCGCCCCCCTCACGCCCCAGGAGACCGAGAAGGTGCAGCGGGCTGCCGAGGCGGTGTTCCGCGCCCTGCATCTGCAGGTCTATGCCCGGGCTGACTTCATTCTGGATGCTTCCGGTGCGCTTTTCTGTCTGGAGGCCAACACCCTTCCCGGCATGACCCCCACCAGCCTGATTCCCCAGATGGCCGCTGCCGAGGGCATGAGCTACGGGGAGCTGTGCGAGGAGATCCTGCGCTGCAGCAAGGAGAAGTACGAATGATCACTCTGAGCGTGGGAGAGATCGTCTCCCTGACCGGCGGACGGTGGACGGGCAGCGAGGAGGGCCTTGCCCTCATGCCCCGCGCTATCATCACCGACAGCCGCGAGAATGCGGAGAACGCGATGTTTATCGCCTTCCGCGGCGAGAACACCGACGGCCACCGCTATATCCCCGATGTGCTTGCCAAGGGCGCCTGCGCGGTGCTCTGCGAGGAGGAGGGGGGGGCGAACGAGCCCCGCATCGTGGTGCCCGAGGTCTTTGCCGCCCTGCGGAAGCTGGGCAGCTTCTGCCGCAGCCGTATGGATATCCCCGTGCTGGGCGTTACCGGCAGCGTGGGCAAGACCACGGCCAAGGAAATGTGCTGGGCAGTCCTCTCCGCCCATTTCAACACCTTCAAGACTCCCGGCAGCATGAACGGACAGGTGGGCGTGCCCATTGCTCTGATGGGCATGGAGCCGGACACCCAGGCCGCCGTGATTGAAATGGGCATTTCCCTGCCCGGCGAGATGGCGAAGCTGGGCGAGGTGGTGCGGCCCAGTATGGCCGTTTTCATGAACATAGCCGATGCCCATCTGGAGGCGCTCCGGAACCGGGAGGGCATTCTGGAGGAAAAGTGCCGGCTTTTATGCGCCTCGGAGGACAGTGCCCCCGTGTTTGTCAACGGGGACGATGCGCTCCTGAACGCCCATGATTTCGGCCGCCGGAAGATCAGCTTCGGTCTGGGTGAGCACTGTGAGGTTCGCGCCATAGAGCTGGAGAGCAGCAGCGACGGAGCCTCTCAGTCCTGCCGCATCCTTGCCCCGGGACGGGATTTCACCGTTCACATTCCCGCCTACGGCAGCTATATGGTCTATGCGGCGCTGGCTGCTGCCTCTGTGGGCATCGAGTTGGGACTCAGCGATGAGGAAATCGCCGCAGGCGTCCGTCATTATGAAACCGTGGGTCATCGCTCCCGCATTGTCCGCCTGAGCGGCGGGATCACGCTGGTGGATGACTGCTACAACGCCAACCCCAGCTCCAACCGCTTTGCGGTGGATTCCATGGATGCCCTGGGTGGACGGAAGGTTTGCGTTCTGGGCGAAATGCGCGAGATGGGGGAGAACAGTGCACAGCTTCACTATGAGCTGGGCCGCTGGCTTCGGGAAAAGGGCGTGGCCGCCGTGTATACCAGCGGCGGGGATTCTGCCCGCATCGCCGCGGGCGCGGGGGACATTGCCGTCCATTTTGCCTCCAAGGCCGAGCTCATTTCCGCCTTGCCCGGACTGCTCCGACAGGGGGATACAGTGCTGGTGAAGGCCAGTCACAGCTGCCGCTTTGAGGACGTCGTGGAGGCACTGGAGCGGGGCGTATGAGTCTGCTCTTTACCCGCCTTCCCTCGCCCTTGGGCGAGCTGCTGCTTACGGAGGAAAAGGGGGCTCTCACGGGACTCTACCTCTTCGCTCAAAAGTATTATCCCACTCTGCCGGGGAGCGCAAGGGAGGAGAACACCGCTCTCTTTGCCTTGACCGGGAGTCTGCTGCAGCGCTATTCCTCTTGCCCCGGCGGGTACGCCCTTCCGGCAGCGGGTCTGGTCGGCGCTGCAGGACATCCCCTACGGTGCGACCGTCAGCTATGGGGAACTGGCAAAGGCGCTGCACTCCTCGCCCAGAGCGGTGGGCGGCGCGGTGGGGCACAACCCCATCTCCATTCTCATCCCCTGCCACCGCGTGGTGGCGGCGGACGGCGCTCTGCAGGGCTACGCCGGGGGAGTGGAGAGAAAACGCTTCCTGCTGACGCTGGAGCAGACAACTGTTTAAAATGCTTTAGGCCGTTTTACCAGTTTTTTCAAGGGTAAAACGGCCTCTTTTCTCCCTTTTTTCGCCGCTGTTCCGCTTGAATTTTGTCGGGTCGCCCTGTATAGTGTAGCTGTTGACAAAACGGAGCGGAGTTTACGGAGTACAGCCATGAAAGAAATCAGAAAAAAAGCGCTGCTGGCAGCGCTGCCCCGTACTGTCCCGGTGCTCACGGGCTTTCTCTTTCTGGGACTTGCCTACGGTGTTTATATGCAGAGCATGGGCTTCAGCTTCCTCTATCCCCTGTGCATGAGCATTGCGATCTTCGGCGGTTCCCTTGAATTTGTAACGGTCAGCCTGCTCATGAGCCGCTTTGCCCCCCTCCAGACGCTGCTGATGGCGCTGATGATCCAGGCACGGCACTTTTTCTACGGCCTTGCCATGCTGGATAAGTACAAGGGTACCGGGAAGAAAAAAGCCTATCTGATCTACGGCCTCTGCGATGAGACCTTTTCCCTGAACTGCTCTGCGGAGCCGCCGGAGGATGTGGATCGCGGCTGGTATTACTTCTTCGTGACGCTGCTGGATCAGTCCTACTGGGTCACGGGCGCGACGCTGGGCGGCATACTCGGCTCTCTGCTTCCCCTCAACACGGAGGGACTGGATTTCGTCCTCACGGCCATGTTTGTGGTCATCTTTCTGGAGCATTGGCTCAAGGCGGAGAAGCATATCACGCATCTGCTGGGCGCGGGCGTGTCGGTGCTGTGCCTACTCCTCTTCGGAGCGGATTCCTTCCTGATCCCCACCATGCTGGGCATCCATCTGCTGCTGACGGCATTCCGGGGCAGAATCGAAAGGAGGCGTGCGGAATGAGCATACCCGAAAGGATCCTTACCATCGGCATCTGTGCCCTTGCCACCATGCTGACACGCTTTGCTCCCTTCCTGCTGTTCTCGGAAAAGCGGAAAACACCGGCGTATGTGGAGTACCTCGGAGAGGCTCTGCCCGGTGCGATCTTTGCCATGCTTGTGGTTTACTGTCTGCGCAGCCTCCCGCTTCTCAGCGGAAACCACGGCCTTCCCGAGCTGCTGGCTGTGGGCTGCACGGTTGCCATTCACCTCTGGAAGCGCAGCACGCTGCTCTCCATCGGCTTCGGCACTGCAGCCTATATGATCCTTATCCGCTTGCTTTGATCCTATCTTAGAACTAAAAAACCCGCTGCACTCCGATGGGAGAGCAGCGGGTTTTTTATAGTTTCTTTGTCTTACAGCATGTTGATCAGGTTGAACTGGATGATCAGACCGGAGAACACGATGGAGACGGTGGAGCAGAGCTTGATCAGGATGTTCAGGGAAGGACCGGAGGTATCCTTGAAGGGATCGCCCACGGTGTCGCCCACGACAGCAGCCTTGTGCTGATCGGAGCCCTTGCCGCCGTGATGGCCGGTCTCGATGTACTTCTTGGCGTTATCCCAAGCGCCGCCGGCGTTGGACATGAACACTGCCATAGCGAAGCCGGTGACGGATACACCGCCCAGCAGGCCAACCACACCAGTGGGGCCCAGGATCAGGCCGGTTGCCAGAGGAACAACGATAGCCAGAATTGCGGGAGCAACCATCTCATGCAGAGCACCCTTGGTGCACAGAGACACGCAAGCTGCGTAGTCGGGATCAGCCTTGTATTCCATGATACCAGCGATCTCCTTGAACTGACGGCGAACTTCCACAACGATGGACTGTGCAGCCTTCTGCACTGCGCTCATGGTGGAGGCAGAGAAGACGAAGGTCAGCATAGCGCCGATAAACATACCAACCAGAACGGTGGGGCTGGTCAGAGTGAAGTTCAGGGTCTCAGTGGTGTTCTCCTGGACGATGTTAACATAGCTGACCAGCAGAGCCAGAGCGGTCAGAGAAGCAGAACCGATTGCGAAGCCCTTGCCGGTTGCAGCGGTGGTGTTGCCCAGGGAGTCCAGAGCGTCAGTGCGCTGACGGACAGTCTCAGGCAGGCCGCTCATCTCAGCGATACCGCCGGCGTTATCGGCCACGGGACCGTAAGCGTCAGTTGCCAGGGTAATACCCAGAGTGGACAGCATGCCGACACCGGCAATACCGATGCCATACAGGCCCTGGTTGAATGCGGCGGAGAAAGCACCGGTAGCATCCACGATCACAGTGGAGCCGCCTGCTGCGAAGTAGCTCACCAGAACGGCAACTGCAACGATGATGATGGAAGTCATGGTGGACTTCAGGCCCAGAGCCACGCCGCCGATGATGATGGTAGCGGAGCCGGTCTCAGAAGCTGCGGCCAGCTCCTGGGTGGGCTTGTAAGTATCGGAAGTATAATACTCGGTGAAGTAACCGATGGCGCAACCGCCGACCAGGCCGCACAGGATGGCAATGTAGACACCCATGTTGCCAATGATGAAGTAGGTCAGGGGAGCTGCCACAACAGCTGCCAGAACAGCAGCGGTATAAGTACCGGTACGCAGGCTCTTCAGCAGGGACTCCTGGGTGGCGTTTTCCTTGGTCTTGACCAGGAAGGAACCAATGATGGAGCAGATGATGCCGGTCACGGCCAGAGCCACGGGCAACATCATGCCGCCCCAGCCATATCCGCCCACAGCACCCAGTGCGAAGGTGGCCAGAATGGAGCCGACATAGGACTCATACAGGTCAGCGCCCATACCGGCGACGTCGCCGACGTTATCACCGACGTTATCAGCAATGGTAGCGGGGTTACGGGGGTCATCCTCGGGGATACCGGCCTCGACCTTACCAACCAGGTCAGCGCCGACGTCAGCAGCCTTGGTGTAGATACCGCCGCCCACGCGAGCAAACAGTGCCATGAAGGAAGCACCCATGCCGTTCATGACCATGATGTTGCCCAGAGCAACGGGGTCAGAAACACCGAAGACATAGCGCAGCAGGAAGAACCACATGGTGACGTCCAGCATGCCCAGACCGACCACGGTGAAGCCCATGACGGAACCGGAGGAGAATGCCACGCGAAGACCCTTGTTCAGGCTCTCGGAAGCGGCATTTGCGGTACGGGCGTTGGAAGCCGTTGCGATCTTCATGCCGATGAAGCCTGCCAGCATGGAGAACACGCCGCCGGTTACAAAGGCAAAGGGAGTAAACTTGGAGAGCATTTTGCCGCCGGAACCAAAGGCAATTGCCAGCAGCAAAACAAACACAACGATGAACACTTTAAAAACGGTGGTGTACTGCTGCTTCAAATAAGCATTAGCACCTGCGCGAATTGATGCAGCGATCTTCTGCATCTTTTCCGTACCCTCAGAGTACGACATAACTTTCTTGGCCTGCATAATTGCAAACAAACCTGCAATTGCTGCGCCAACGAATCCGATCCACATCCATGCTTCTGTCATGATGGGCACCTCTTTCTTGAGAATTTACGTAAACGTTTTCATTCACTGAGAGAAAAAAATAACCAGCTGACTGGTATAACGGTATTATGTTCACACTGGTTTTATTTGTCAAGGGGGGTAAACAACTTTCCACAAACGGTACAAAAAAGCCTCCTCTTTTTTGAGCAAATTGTTAATAATGTCTGCAAAACTTGCCGGAAACCCGCCTTTCATGGCGCTTTTTCTCTAAATTTAGCATTATTTTCACGTAAAATCGTTTAAGAAAACGATTACTCGTAAAAAAGGCTTTTTGTTTCTCAGCCTGAGATTTATCTTATGAAATCGCAAAATTCTTTCCTTTTCTTAAGCAAACGTTTACGTCATTTGTTTTTCATTTTTCTGACCAATCACTCTGATTCGCTTCATAGCCGCCTTTTGTTATACCGATGCTCAACGTTATACCGTCTGTACTTCTCACTTTCGCGGTATACCATATATAATATAATAGTATATTTTCCTTTCGTATATTTTCCTTTCTGCGGCCTGGAAAAGTATTGACCGCGCAGACAGATACCGCTATCATAAAATTACCCTTTGTAGATTCCAGAACATCCACCGAAAGGATCGTTCCTTATGAAAACAGTCTTAAAATATCTGCAGACCTATTCATTCCGTGCTGTAGTAGGCATGCTGATTAAATTTACCGCAGCAATTTGTGAATTGCTGATCCCTCTTCTTTTGGAGCGAATTATTGATGTATCGGTTCCTGAAGGTGATTTAGCCGCAATTTGGCGGCAAAGCGGACTGATGATGGCATTGGCTTTTGGCGCCGTTCTTTGCAACATTACTGCCAACCGTATGGCTGCCTGGGTTTCTTTGGAGATTACCCGCACTCTGCGAGGAGATGTCTATCGCCGAATCGAAACCCTTTCCTGTGCGCAAATGGACCGTTTTTCTCAGGCCACTCTGGTCTCCCGCCTGACAAACGACACCTATAACGTGCATCAGATGTTTGACAAGATCCAGCGCGGTGGTGTCCGTGCGCCCATGTTGGTGTTAGGTGGTTTGACTTTGTCATTTCTGATGGAGCCAATTCTTGCCTTGATTATGCTGCTCATCTGTATCTTGACCTGTCTTACCATCTGGTTTATGACTCGCAGAGGTATTCCTTATTATACAAGAGCGCAGGAATCCGTAGACACTGTTGTCCGTATTTTGCGTGAAAACGCCTCCGGTGTTCGCGTAATCCGCGCTTTAGGGCAGCAAATACACGAATGTGATCGGTTTGAGTTGTCCAATGTGGAAGCTTGCCACCAGGAGCAGCGTGCCGCAACAACCATGGCGGCTACGAATCCGCTTACGGAATTTTTGCTCTCAGCCGGTCTAACTCTGGTCATTATTATGGGTGCATATCGGGTGAATGCCGGCCTGATGCCGGCAGGACGTGTGGTTGCATTCCTGTCCTATTTTTCCTTGATCCAAACCGCTACCATCGGCATCGCAAAGGTCTTTGTCAAAATTTCAAAGGGTGTTGCCTCTGCGCAGCGTCTGGAAGAGATCCTGCTGCTTCCCTCGGAGCAATCCACTGAGCAGGATACCTCTACATACACCAGCGAAGTTGGTATGCAGGACGTATCGTTTTCCTACCTTGGCATAGAGCCTAACATTGAAAACGCTTCGTTTACCCTGCAAAAAGGGGAAATGCTTGGCATTATGGGCGCTATCGGAAGTGGAAAAACCACTTTGGTCTCTCTGCTGCTGCGGTTATACGAAGTCAATTCCGGTGTAGTCTGGATCGGCGGCGAAAATGTGAACAGTCAGGATCGCAGAGCGCTCAATGGCCGATTTGGTGTTGTTTTTCAAAACAGCGCTTTGCTTTCCGGCAGCATTTATGAGAACATTGCATTCTTACGAGATATTTCCCGGGAAGATGCTCTCTCCGCTGCAAAAACGGCGCAGGCCATGGAATTTATCTCCACTCTGCCTGACGGAATGGATCATCATGTGGATATTCGTGGTGGAAATCTTTCCGGCGGTCAAAAGCAGCGTCTGAACATTGCACGTGCTTTGGCTGCAAAACCGGAAATCTTAGTGCTGGATAGTGCTGACAGTGCCTTGGATTACCGCACCGCAGCAGCGCTCTATGCCGCGATTCGTCGGGATTATCCCGAAATCACACTCATTGTAATCACGGAACGTGTGGCTCCTCTGCGGAATGCCGACCGCATTTTGCTGTTGGAAGACGGACGTATAGCAGCGCAAGGCAGCCACAAGACATTGCTGCAAGCGTCTCCCCGCTATCGCAGAATTGTGGAATTGCAGGAGGGGGGTGCTGTCCTGTGAAGCAGAAACTTCCCAATCGCTTCCTGCGGTTTATTAAGCCGCAGGCTGTACGATTTGCATGGCTTTTGATTCTGGTTTTGCTTTCTAACCTCTTGGCTCTGCTGTCTCCTATGCTGTCCGGTTGGGCAGTGGATGCCATCGGCAAAGAAGCCGGCGGTGCAAACTTTGAAAAAGTCTTTCTGTACTGCGGCGAAATGTTGACTTGTTATGCACTTTCCTCCTTAATGAACTATTGGATTGCAGCACAGTTGATCAAACTGGGGCAAGCTGTGACCCATGATCTGCGCAAAGCAGCCTTTGATCATTTGAGCCGTCTCCCTGTCAGCTACTTTGACCGTCACCCTGCCGGAGATGTGATCAGCCGGATTTGCTATGACGTCGATACGGTAAATGCCGCCCTTTCCACGGATTTGCTGCAGCTTTTGACCAGTGTATTTACTGTACTCGGTTCCGCCGTCTACCTGTTGATCATTTCCCCCAGGCTGTCCTGCGTGTTTGTGGTAACCGTCCCTCTGTCTTTTTTCCTGACACGTTTCCAGATGCGCCGCATTCATCCTTTATTCCGTCTGCGGTCTAAGACACTGGGACAGCTCAATGGGTTTGCAGAGGAGCGCATGACCTGCCAGCGCACCATTCGCATCTATGGCGTGGAAGAAAAGGACCAACAGCAGTTTGACGCAATCAACACAGAGGCTTCTCGGGCTTACTATAAAGCCGACTGTGCCAGTGCGACACTGGGGCCGTCAGTCAATTTTATCAATAACTCTTCTCTGGCTGCCATCAGTGCATTTGGTGCTTTGATGTACTTGAGCGGTTCGCTGTCTTTGGGCAGTCTGTCCTCTTTCGTGCTGTACTCCCGAAAGTTCTCCGGTCCCATTCGGGAAGCTGCCAATCTGCTAAGTGAACTGCAAGCCGCCGCTACCGCAGCGGAGCGCATTATGGATCTGCTGGATGAGCCCGCTGAGGAAGAAGATCTGCCCGATGCCATTGCGCCCGAACATTTGCGCGGTGATATTGACTTTGAACATATCGATTTCCGCTACACACCGGAAAAACCGATTTTAACAGACTTTAACGCACATATTCCCGCCGGCAGTCTAACGGCTGTTGTCGGTGTCACCGGCGCCGGAAAGACAACGCTCGTTTCCCTGCTTCTACGATTCTACACGCATCAGTCGGGACATATCTTGATTGATGGACGACCGATATCGGACTATACCCGAGATGGCCTGCGTCATCGGCTGGCTCTGGTGATGCAGGATACCTGGCTTTTAAGTGGCACCATTGCGGAAAATATTGCTTATGGCGCAGAGAATGCAACCCGAGAGCAAATTATTCAGGCCGCGAAAGATGCACACATCCACAATTTTATTTCTTCCCTGCCCGATGGCTACGATACCGTACTCACAGACAACGGTGAGGGGCTCTCTAAAGGGCAGCGGCAACTTCTGGCTATCGCACGGTGTTTTTTGCGTGATGCAGACATTGTTATTCTGGATGAAGCAACCTCCAATGTCGATACAGAAACCGAGGATGCCATTAATCAGGCCATGGAACACTTGCGCGAAGGCCGTACCTGCTTTGTGATTGCGCACCGTATGGCAACAATTCGCAGTGCTGCCCAAATTCTGGTGTTGGAAAATGGGAGAGTTGCCGAACAAGGCACTCACGAAGAGTTGCTGCAATACAATGGTATTTATGCGGCAATGCATCGAGAATCTGTCGGAAAAAGTTGAAAAAAGTTCATTTTTTATCTGGAAAATTTCTGTTGTTGAGCCGATCCTTTTGACTGTTTCAATTCGCAAAAGTTGTGGAAATAGCCAAAAAATATCGCTTAAACTGGCAATTCGGTCTATTGACAATTGCCCCTGTTTCCCTTTATAATACGGTCAACAGGGTGTAAACGTTTACGAACTTATCGTAGACGTTTACAACTTTTGTCATTCACAAAGAGAAGAAAAACCCGCAAAAAGATCGCATTTTCCAAATCCCGAGCAAGGCATTAGAAAGAGGTGTTAGCGTGTCAAAGAAAGGTTTACCCAAAAAGCCAATGACTCCGAAGCGGTTTAAGAACCTGTTTCTGAGCGTGGTAACCAATCCCTTTAACATGATCGTGCTGGTCAGCTTGATCGTGCTGTTCTGCTTGATCGCAGTTCCCCTGCTGACCATGATCAAGTCGACTTTCGTTGTCGCTCAGAGCGAGCTGCGTCGTATCCCCGGCGCCAGAGTCGGCGATTTCACTTTGTATTATTGGAAGTACCTGTTTGCAAGTACGATGTCCAAGGCAATCCTGTGGGGTCCCCTGAAGAACTCCCTGATCTGCGGTTTCCTGACCATGATCGTCTCCGTTCCTCTGGGTTCCGTTCTGGCTTGGCTGATGATTCGTACCGATATCCCCGGTAAGAACGTCCTGAGCCTGTTGGTCACCGTGCCTTACATGATCCCCTCCTGGACCAAGGCTATGGCTTGGCTGTCTGTGTTCCGTAACTCCACCAGTGGTGCAAACGGATTCCTGGCAGGCTTGGGCATTCCCGTGCCCGACTGGCTGGCATACGGCCCCATCGCTATCGTGCTGTGCATGTCCATGCACTATTACGCATTCTCTTACATCATGGTTTCCGGTGCACTTCGTTCCATTAACTCCGAGCTGGAGGAAATGGGCGAGATCCAGGGCGCTAACAAGGCACAGATCCTGCGGCACATCACTCTGCCCCTGATCATGCCCTCTGTCCTGTCCGCTACCGTTATGACCATCAGTAAGTCCATCGGTACTTACGGCGTGCCTGCTAACCTGGGTAACCGTATCGGTTACTTCACTCTGGCAACCAAGATGAAGACCTTCATCAACAACGGCCCCGAGAGCGTTGGTTATGCAATGTCCATCGTTCTGGTGGCTATGGCCGCTGCCATCGTGTTCTCCAACCAGAAGATCGTCGGTGTTCGTAAGTCCTATGCAACCGTTGGCGGTAAGGGCGGCCGCAGCACTCTGATGTCTCTGGGTAAGGCTAAGGTTCCTCTGATGATCTTCCTGGGTGTGTTCCTGGCTCTGGCTATGGTCATGCCTATGTTCATCCTGCTGATGGAGACCTTCCAGGTCACCACCGGTGCCGGCTACGGCCTGAGCAACCTGACCCTGTATAACTGGATCGGTACGGTTGATAAGGCTCAGACCTACACCAACTATCCCGGCATCTTCCGGAACCCCGCATTCTTCAGCGCATTCTGGAACACCATTAAGCTGACACTGCTCACCCCCATCCTCACCGCTGTTTCTGGCCAGTTCCTGGGCTACATCAGCTCCCGCGGCCGTGGTAAGTGGTACGGCAACCTGACTGAGCAGCTGGTGTTCGTTCCCTATCTGATGAGTGCTATCGCATTCTCCACCATGTACTTCTCTATGTTCAGCCGTAGCCATGGTATTATCCCCTCTCTGTACGGCACCTTTACTCTGGTGGTTCTGACCTCCGTGGTCAAGCACTTCCCCTTCGCCAGTAAGTCTGGTACGGCAAACATGCTGACCATCAGCCTTGAGCTGGAGGAAGCCGCTGAACTTGCCGGTGCAAGCTTCTGGAAGCGCATGGGATCCATTATCGTTCCTCTGGCAAAGAACGGATTTATTTCCGGCTTCATGCTGGTCTTCATCTCCATCGCTAAGGAGCTGGACCTGATCATCATCATGATGACTCCCAAGATGCAGACCATGTCCTTCCTGGCATTCCAGTATTCTCAGGACGGTTACAACCAGATGTCCGACGCAGTTTCCGTCTGCGTGCTGATGTTCATCCTGGTCTGCTACATCGTTGCTGGTAAGTTCGGTGCAAACCTGAACAAGAGTATGTAATCCGCGATCTGCTTACATAATAGAAAGGAACAAACGCTATGAGTCGTATTGAGTTAAAGCACATTGATAAATTTTATAGCAGCAACCACGTGCTGCACGACATTAACCTGACCATCGAGGATGGTGACTTCGTGACCCTGCTGGGCCCCTCCGGCTGCGGCAAGACCACTACCCTGCGTGTGATTTCCGGTCTGGAAAAGCCCCAGAACGGTATCATGACCATTGACGGTGTCGAGATGATCAACGCCGACGATGCTTACTATGCAGAGCCCAGCAAGCGTGGCTTGAACCTGGTGTTCCAGTCCTACGCTCTGTGGCCCCACATGACCGTGCATGACAACATCGCTTTCGGCCTGAAGATCCAGAAGATGCCCAAGGCCGAGATCGAGGAGCGCGTCAACAACTCTCTGAAGATGATGCGTATTGAGAAGTTCGTTGATCGTTATCCCACCGAGCTGTCCGGCGGCCAGCAGCAGCGTGTTGCTATCGCCCGTGCAGTTGCTTCCAGCCCCAAGCTGTTGCTGCTGGATGAGCCCCTGTCCAACCTGGACGCTAAGCTGCGTATCGACATGCGTGCCGAGCTGCAGCGTCTGCACCGTGAGCTGGGTACCACCATTATCTATGTTACCCACGATCAGGTCGAGGCTCTGACCATGTCCACCAAGATCGCTCTGTTCAAGGAAGGCTATCTGAATCAGGTCGCTACTCCCATGGAGCTGTACAACAACCCCATCGATTTGGAAGCTGCTGACTTTATCGGCAACCCCCGCATCAATCTGCTGGATGCCACTGGTGAGATTGTCAACGGCGATCTGGTGGTCAACAGCGAGCTGGGCCAGCATATCTTCTCCGCTAAGGATCTGACCGACGAGGAGTATCCCACCAGCGGTAAGTTCGACTGCGTCATCGCATTCCGTCCCGAGCAGATCGAGATCCACACTGAGCCTGTCGAGGGTGGCATTCCCGCTTCCATCTATGCAAGCCAGCCCGCCGGTTCCGAGACCATCACTACTCTGAAAGTCGGCGAGGGTGACTTCCTGGCTAAGGAGCTGGGTCAGATCTCTTACAAGCTGGACCAGAACGTCTTTGCTGTGATCGATCAGAACAAGGTCAACGTTTACAATAAGACCACTACCCGCCTCATTAAGCGCGCAATCTAATTGCGAGTTTATAAATTGACCCCTCAGCAGGAGGATTCCTGCTAATCTTGAAAGGAGAAAATGAATATGAAGAAGTTTCTGGCAGTTCTGCTGGCTCTGATCATGGTTCTGAGCCTGGTCGCCTGCGGCGGCAAGAAAGAGTCCAGCGATGTTCCTTCTGACTATGTCAGCGACCTGAAGATGGGTTATGACCTGGTCACCGGCGAAGAGTTCTTCGGCCCTTATTATGACGAGTGGAGCGATATGACCGACGAGCAGCTCTATGAGATGGCTAAGTCCGAGGGCGCTGAGATCAGCGTTTACGCTACCTCTTCCAAGATGCTGAAGACCGAGACTCCCTTTGAGGAGAAGTATCCCGGCCTGGACGTTGTTGTCTATGATATGGACAGCGACGAAGTTCTGAGCAAGGCTAAGATTGAGAACGATACCGGCAACATCACTGCTGACGTTCTGCAGACCAAGGACGTGAACGGTAACGTGTTCTATGAGTGGTACAACCAGGGCATCCTGGAGCCCTTCTTCCCCAAGGATATCTGCTCTCACATTGATGCCCAGAACCTGAAGTACGGCTATCCTCTGTATGCTTCCCAGTCCTACTGGTACTACAACACCGAGGCTTTCCCCGATGGTCAGCCTATCCAGAGCTGGTGGCAGATCATTGAGAAGAATCCCGATGGTTCTCAGAAGTATCGTCTGTTCACCAAGGAAATCGGCCAGGAGACCGCTTACCTGTCCCTGTTCGCTTCCTTCATCAACAACGCTGACCAGATGGAGCAGAACTACAAGGATATCTATGGCACCGATCTGGAGTACACCTATGATGCTTCCGCTTTCAGCTTCCCCGTGCCCGAGAAGAACGCCGGCGTTGAGTATCTGTGGCGCTTCAGCCAGGCTAAGATCACCTTCATCGGCGACGGTGATGAGCTGGTTCTGGCCGTCCACAACTCCACTGCTGATGATCCCGCTCTGTGCCTGGCTTCTGCCGGTAAGATCGAGAACCGCGAAATGTCCGACTTCACCATCGACTGGTGCAAGAACCTGGCTCCCTACACCGCTCTACTGAACCAGGAGACTCTGATGGTCGCTGCTGGCTGCGATAACCCCGCAGGCGCACGTCTGTTCATCCGCTACATCACCGGTGGCGCTGATGGTCAGAGCGGCGGCTTCAAGCCCTTCACCAAGACCGGCAACTGGCCCCTGCGTGACGACGTGGAAGATACCAAGAACCCCGCTACTCTGGCTGAACTGGGTGCAAAGCCCAACACTCTGAGCGAGATCTATGCTATCTATCCCGATGTCGCTGATATGTGGACCTACTGGTTGGACAAGAACCCTAACGTTAAGGGTTAATCTGAATACAACCAAAAATTAAACGAAAATGAATAGGCGGGCGATGAAAATCGCCCGCCTATCCCTTAAAACCTACCATCATCGCAAGCAGGAGGCTCCATGGAAAAAGATCCCTACAATCAGATAAGAAAGTCGGAACGGGAGCGCCGGCAAAGTGAACGCGCCGAAAAATTCTGGAGCGCCTTCCGCCTAACCGAAAACGGTCACGTCAAGAGCACTTTGATGCTGAATTCCTTTTGTTTAAGTTTCGTTTTTGCGCTCGTTTATGTCGCAGCATTTTATTTGATGATCGATCCGCTTCATACAATTTTAAGCGGTTTTCCTCCCGTTGTAGAGAATATTGCTGAATCTGTCCTGCCTGCCGCTCTCGGCACAGGCGTTTGCAGTATTTCATGGCTAATTTTTGGCGAAAAACGCATGATGCTCGCGTCTTATATTTGGCTTTTCGTGATTTCTCTGGCTGCATTTATTACTATGATCATTCTGCTTTGGGGAGAAAGTGCTCAAATCATTGCATTTTTGCACGTCTTTCTGATGCTCATATCGGCGCCCCTTCTTTTGGGCTGTTCGGTAGCTATATATTTATATTACCGCTATTGGAAGCGGAAACAAAAACAACTCTAAGCTGTGAGGTAAAAGTTTTATGATCGATACCGTATTGTTTGACATGGGCGGAACCCTGGAAGACATCTATGTAGATGACGCCAGCAAGGACGCTTCCGCTGCTGAAGTTCTCCGTATCCTGAAGGCTCATGGCTTTGAGCAGAAGGACGAAACCATTGCCTCTGCCAAGCAGAAATTGGCTGATGGCTGGGATCGTTATGCCGCATATCGTGGCCCCACGAACCGTGAGCTGAAGCCCGAGGAGATTTGGGGCAACTATGTTTTGACCGATTTCGGTCTGAGCTATGACGACGTATATGATTTCGCCGAGGAGCTGGCTCATATGTGGGAAGTGGTATATTATCACCGCTCTCTGCGTCCCCGTGTGAAGGAAATGCTGGAGGGTCTGAAGAGCCTGGGTCTGCGTCTGGGCGTCATCAGCAACACCGCAAGCTTGTTCCAAGTGTTTGATATTCTGAAAGAGTACGGCATCCGCGACTACTTTGACGATGTGACTCTGTCTTCTGTCGCCGGTTATCGCAAGCCTCATCACCACATTTTCCAGGTCTCCCTGCTGCAGATGCAGAGCGATCCTGCCAACTGCGCCTATGTGGGTGATACGTTCTCCCGCGACGTTGTTGGTCCCCAGAAGATGGGCTTCGGTGCCACCTTCCACATTCACTCTTTCCTGACCGCTTCTCGCGATGTGGGCATTAGTTCCGAAGTTAAGCCCACCTATTCCATCGAAGACATTTACGATGTTTACACCATCCTGAAGGACGCTCAGGGCAAGTAATCGATTCTTACATAAAACCAGAGGAGCAGTTCACAACTGCTCCTCTGATTTATTCCTTCATAAAAACGGGAATCCCTGCAAGTAGCATGGGATTCCCTGTTTATTTATTGAAATAGTCCATTCAGACTGCTGTAGCAAACTCCCTGAGCTCCCAACGAGGTGGCCATCTGTGTTCTGGACTGAATTCCAGCCGCACCCAGGTACCAAACTGTGGTACTGCCGCTGCGCAGATAGGCGGTGGAATATTGCTCCGACTGATAGGAAGTTGCGCCCTGCTGCAGCTTCTGAATTTCTGTGGCTCCCATCTCTCCACGTTTTCTGCTGCCATTCCAGGCCGAGCCGGTAGTCGTAATCTGCAAAATCAGCTTTTCTGCCGGGATCTGACGGCGCAACGTAGTCAGCGCAACATAGGTCACATCCATCGGCTCCATTACCGCAATCGGAAAACTATTAGTGATCTGCTCTTTTGCGGGAATTTTCACCACAAGTTGATCCACTGTACTGCTGAGCGCATGGTAATCTGAGAGATGATCTTTGTCCGTGCCGTCAATGGCTACATAGATTTTCTGTTTCGGCATCGCCTTTCGCACTTCGGAGACCAATTGGACGAGTTGGCTGCTTTCGGATCCATTGTATGCAAGATCCAAATACGCACCCTCGTAGCCCCTTTCGGTGACCCGTTGCGCCACCAATGCTGCTACCTCACTCGGATCAGCCTTCAGCGCGCCTGATCCCGTAATGTGTAAAAGCGCTGTCTTGCCCGCCTCGTGGATCTGTTGCGTCAAGGACTTTTCTTCCGTTCGCCCCATGGTCTCTGAAAGGGCTGCGGTTTTTCCTTCCGAAAGTTTCGCTGCAGATACTGCAACGATCTTGATCTTTTCCATATTGGTCAGCTTATCGCCTTTTGCTGCAACTGCCATCGCACTTTCCGTCTGATGAAGCTTGTCGTACATTCGAATCAGCATCACGGCAACTTGCTCGCGGGTGGCGGATTGATTCGGTAAAAAGATTTTATTTGCATAGCCAGTCACCAGACCCAGCTCATATGCGATTGCAATATAGCCGCGGTTTGTATATACGTCACGAAGTGCAAGGGGCTCTTCTGCTGCTGTAGCTGCTAAAGGTCCGTATCCCAGCGCACGAACCAGCGCAACCGCTATTTCCCCTCGTGTGATAGGGTCATCCGGGCGAAACAGCTTACCCTGCTGCGCAAATACACCATTTTCATAGGCAGCCTGCAATTCCGGAGCATACCACGCTTTTTCCGAAACATCGGAAAAGACAGAATGCGCAGGTGTGGTCACCTTCCAATTAAAAAAGCGGCATAAAACAACTGCGAAAGAAGCACGGGTCATCGGCGCTCCTACGCCAAATCGGTCCGCTTGCTGGCCTTTAAAAAAGCCAAGTTCCACGCAACGATTGATTTCATTAGCCGCCCAGAAACCGGAGGACACGTCTTTAAATTTTGCTGCATGCGCCGGCAATGTCACTTGCCCCATCAGCATAACACATAGACAAATACAGGCTCCCAGTCTTCGAAACGTTCTTTTGCTCATCGCGTTTCTCCTTTTTACGAAGTCGTATTCATCTTAGCAAAAATATGGTGTGGCGTCAAACATTCTCTGTCGGCAAAATTTGCTTTTCGCTTCCTTTTTTCTCTCTCGGAAGCGCTCACATTTTACTTTACCTTGACGGCTTTTTCTGCTATACTTTATTAGTTAAAATGTCTTTATTCTGTTTTGGCATAAAACCGCACAAGAAAGGGGGCGACTCATTTATGAAATATCAGAAGTGGAATATCGGCACCGCGGCCGAAGAAGATGTCGCCCACTTATGCTCTGCCGGATATCCCGCCCTTCTATCCACTGTTCTGGCAGCCCGTGGAATCAACACTTTGGAAGCTGCCGCAGAGGCTCTGGAACACGAGCGGCAATTGAGTCATTCCCCCATGTTGATGAAAGACATGGATAAGGCAGTTGCCCGCATTCAGCAAGCCATCAGCGCTGGGGAAACGATTGCTGTATTTGGCGACTATGATGTAGATGGCATCACTCCCACGGTTCTGCTGTCGGACTATTTGAAGAGCTGCGGTGCTAATTGTCTGCGTTATATTCCGCGCCGCATCGATGAGGGCTACGGCCTTTCTCAGGAAGCGATCCGTTTTCTGCGCAATCAGGGAGCCACGCTGATGGTCACGGTAGACTGCGGCATTACCGGCAATGAAGAAATCGCATTTGCTTCGTCCATCGGTATGGATGTCGTTGTAACTGACCACCATGAGTGCAAGGAGATCCTGCCGCCCGCTGTGGCAGTGGTGGATCCTCACCGCCCGGATTGTCCGTATCCCTTCAAACATTTAGCAGGCGTCGGCGTCGCGTTGAAACTGGTATTGGCCTTGGGTGGCGAGAACCGCGAAGATGCACTTTTTTCTCGCTACTGCACCTTAGCATCCATCGGAACCATTGCCGACGTGATGCGGATGGAGGGCGAAAACCGCACCATTGTTTCCTGCGGTCTGGAGTCTCTGGATCATGCGGACTTTGTTGGCATTCACGCCCTGCTGCGGGAGGCCGGCTTATTGGGCAAACCCATTACTTCCATCCAAATCGGCTTTGTATTGGCGCCCAGAATCAATGCCGCAGGCCGGATGGGCGCCGCAGATCTGGCTGCTGATCTGTTGGAAGAAAGCGATCCTGCCGTGGCAGAAGTGTTGGCACGGCAGCTGTGTGACCTGAATCGGGAACGGCAGGAAGTGGAACAGGCCATCTGCGTGGATGCTATAAAGAAAATTGAGCGCCTCCGTGCAGAAGAACGTAACGCCCTGGTTTTGTCCAGCGAGGAGTGGCATCAGGGTGTGGTAGGCATTGTCGCCTCTCGTTTGAGCGAGAAATACGCTGCTCCCAGCTTTATGATTCATCTGAAAGACGGCTCCGGCAAAGGTTCTTGCCGTTCTTACGGTGGATTTAATCTCTTTGCCGCGCTGGAATCCTGTTCTGACCTGTTGGAGGGCTTTGGCGGCCATGAATTGGCAGCCGGTTTCACCATTGCGGAAAGCAATATTGATGCGTTCCGTGTCCGCATGAACCGCTATGTCCGTTCTGTTTCCGGTGGCGAACGCCCCGTGAGCTCTTTGGACATTGATGCTGCCATCACCAATCCTGCGGACATGACATTGGAACAGGTCGATCATCTTGCACAGCTGGAACCCTATGGCGCCGGTAATCCTCGCCCTGTGTTTGCACTGTTGGGTGCTACTGTGGACTCTGTTGCCACCGTGGGGCAAGGAAAGCATTTAAAGCTTCGCCTGTCTAAGGGGCCAAACCACTTTGATGCCATTTTCTTCTCTGTCCCGGATTCTGCTCAGCAGATCGAACTGGGCAGCCGCGTGGATGTGGCTTTTTATCTGCAAGCCAACACCTTCCGAAACAACACAACGCTGCAGTTGCAGCTGGTAGATATCCGTCCTTCTCTCTCCCCCAGCCACCACGAAGCAGAATCCCTCTCCCTGTTACAGCGGTTGGTGGACGGCCTGCCTCTAACCCCGCAGGAGATCAGTCGCCTGCAAGCCTCCCGTGATCAGTTTTCTGCTTACTGGCGGATTCTGGATCGGCACTTGAAGCAGGGTAAAGCCGAGGTAGACCTGTTGCCCTATCTGCGCAGCTTAGCGGCACAGGTGGGAGGGAACGAGGGGTTCCTGCGGGCAGCTCTTGCGCTGTTGGTCTTTGACGAGCGGGGCCTGATCTCCATTGACTTGCAGGATTCGCATTTGACCCTTTGTCTAAATCCGATTTCCGGAAAGGTTGATCTTTTTGCCTCTCCGTATCTTTCCCGGTTGCACAATAAAGGAGGTGCAGCAACTTGACCATCCTTGAACAATATGAGCAGTTGGAAAAAACCATACGGGCATACAACCCCTCTGCGGATTTTCAACAGATTCACGCCGCATTTGAGTTCGCAAACGAGGCACACAAAAGCCAGAAGCGCAAAAGCGGTGAGCCTTACATTATTCATCCCCTGGCTGTGGCGCAGATCGTGGCCGAGCAGAAGCTGGACTCCGAGTCCATCGAGGCGGCACTGCTTCATGATGTCATTGAGGACACTTCTGCCACCCACGAAGATATTGCCCGGAAATTTTCTCCCGTAATTGCCGATTTGGTGGAGGGCGTCAGCAAACTGACTCGTATGCAATATGCCACCAAGGAAGATGAGCAGATGGAGAATCTGCGCAAAATGCTTCTGGCTATGAACAAGGACATCCGTGTCATCCTCATCAAGATCTCCGACCGTCTGCACAATATGCGCACGATGGAGTACCAGTCTCCTGAAAAGCAAAAGCAGAAATCTCTGGAGACCATGGAGATCTACGCTCCTATTGCCCACCGTTTGGGCATGCAACGTATCAAATGGGAGCTGGAGGACTTATCTTTAAAGTATTTGGATCCCATCGCTTATGCGGAAATCGTTTCCAAGATGGATGCTAAGCGCCCCGAACACGAGGCGCTGATGGAACGCACGCAAAAGCAGATCGATGATCGCCTCAACGAACTGAACATCAAGCACATTATTTACGGTCGCATTAAGCATCCCTATTCTATCTACCGCAAAATGTTCAGTCAGAACAAGAACTTGCAGGAGATTTTTGACCTGTTTGCTTTCCGTGTCGTGGTTGACAGCATGGGCGACTGTTACAATGTTCTGGGTGTCATTCACGACCTGTATAAGCCCATTCTGGGCCGTTTTAAGGATTATATCGGTACGCCGAAGCCCAACGGCTATCAGAGCCTGCACACCACCGTGATGGGCACCGACGGCATTCCCTTTGAGGTGCAGATCCGCACCATGGAGATGCACGATATTGCCGAATACGGTGTTGCCGCACACTGGAAGTATAAGCAGAACGGACAGGGTGCCGGCACAGAGGGCCGCTACGAGTGGGTTCGCCGCCTGTTGGAAAACCAGGAGGGCGCTGACGCCGAAGAGTTTATCCATTCTCTGAAGGTGGATATGTTCTCCGACAAGGTGTTTGTCTTCACGCCCAATGGCGATGTGCAAAACCTGCCCGCCGGCGCTACCCCCATCGACTTTGCTTATGCTATCCATTCCGCCGTTGGCAATCGCATGATCGGTGCCAAGGTCAACGGGCGGATCGTCACTCTGGATTACAGTCTGAAAAACGGCGACCTCGTAGAGCTTCTAACTTCCAAAAACGCCAAAGGTCCCAGCCGAGACTGGCTGAAAATGGCGAACAGTACCGAGGCACGCAGTAAGATCCGCCAGTGGTTTAAAAAGGAGCGCAAAGAAGAAAACATTCTCAACGGACGCTCTGCCTTTGAATCCGAGCTGAAGCACTGCGGCTTGACCATGAAAGAGGTCATGGATCCCGACATTCTGCCGGAACTGATGAAAAAGGTGGCTTATCCCACGCTGGACGATATGTACGCCGCCATCGG
Source organism: Oscillibacter sp. (assembly GCA_024404295.1). GTDB lineage: Bacteria > Bacillota > Clostridia > Oscillospirales > Oscillospiraceae > Oscillibacter. The sequence continues at coordinate 8,129 of JAKSQE010000002.1, read as the reverse complement.
ATACGGCGGTTTTAGCGCCCAGAAGGCGGTCAGCCGCATGCAGGGCGAGATCAATCGTCGTCAGCAGGCCCGCAAGCAGGAGCAGCAGCTTCTGGAGGCCGAACTCGCCGCCAAAGAGGAGCAGCACGTCTCGGAGACTAAGCAGCAACCTAAGCAGCCCAAAAAGCCATCTCGCAGCGAGCACGGTATTATTGTCGAGGGCCTGGACAACTGCCTCGTCAAATTCTCCAAGTGCTGTACTCCCGTCCCCGGTGACAAGATCATTGGCTTTATTACCCGTGGATATGGCGTCTCTGTTCACCGCTGTGACTGTCCCAATGCCACCGCGGAGCGGCGTAAGGATCCCAGTCAGGCCGGTCGCTGGATCGACGTGTCCTGGAGCGACGATATCAACGAAACCTATCCCACCACCATTGAAGTGGTCTGCAAGGATCGTGCCAATCTGCTGCTGGATATTTCTGCAGCACTCTCTACCAGCAACACATACGTGCTGGGTATCAACACCCACAGCACAGAGGATAATTTTGCCATCATTCGTCTGGATGTAAAAATCGAAAATACCTCACAGCTTCAGACGCTGATCAACAAGCTCAATCAAATTTCCGGCGTATTGGGCGTTTCCCGTCCTGCCGGTTAATGTCAATCCTTGGAGGTTTCCGCCATGCGTGCAGTCGTCACCCGTGTAAAAAACGCATCCGTTGTTATTGAAGATCAGATCAACGGTCAAATTGGCCGCGGATTTCTGGTCTTGTTGGGCGTTGGCCCTAACGACACGCCTGAGGTAGCTGACAAACTATCTGACAAGATCTGCAACCTGCGTGTTTTTGAAGATGAAAACGGAAAGATGAACCTGAATTTGGAGCATGTGGACGGCAAGCTGTTGGTGGTCTCTCAATTTACTCTGTATGCGGACACTTCTTCCCGCCGCCCCGGCTTTACCGGCGCCGCCAAGCCCGATGTGGCCATTCCTCTGTACCAACGCTTCATGGCGCACTGCCGGGAGCGTGGCTTTGTGGTGGAACACGGCGAGTTCGGTGCGGATATGCAGGTCTTTTCCCAGAACGACGGCCCTGTTACGATTCTGTTTGATACCGAGGCTTAACGTATGATCATTCAATCTTTAGTCGCAGGCCCTTTGGGCGTGAACTGCTATGTTCTCTGTGATGAATCCCAAAAACGCTGCGCCATTGTTGACCCCGGCGGAGATGCACAGCGCATTGCAGCCGTAGTGGCCGAGACGGGCTGCACACCCTGCGCCGTTCTTTTGACGCACGGTCATTACGACCATACCGGTGCGGCAGATGCATTGGCCCAACAATGGAATGTACCCGTCTATCTGAACCAGCGAGATGTCTATGCAGATGACCTCCGCATGCAGCAGTTGTTTCCGCTTCTGCCCAATACCGTGAACTACGATGAGGGAGATTCCATTGCCGTGGGCGACTTGACTGTCAAGGTGCTGGCAACCCCGGGGCATTCCGAGGGCAGCGTAACGCTGCACTGCGAAGACGCTTTATTCGTTGGCGACACTCTGTTTGCCGGTTCTATGGGGCGCACAGGTTTTCCCGGCGGAAGCACGAAGAAGATCATGGCCTCTTTGAAGCGGCTGAATGGTTTTGATGGCGACTGCCGCGTCTATCCCGGTCATATGGAATCTTCTACCATAGAAAACGAACGTCACTGGAACCCTTATCTGCAGCAGGCAATACATCTGCAATTCTAAAAAATTAAGGATTTTTTATGAAACTGGTATTCAACGGACATGATGAAAAATATGTTGTTGAACAGAGCCTGATGAATCTTTTTCCCTGCGAGAAGCCTGTCTATGAGCCCATCGGCCCAGACGATGATGCCTGGGCTATCGTCTCCTTGCAGGAGACGAAGGGGCAGTGCGAGGTGACCGTGGAGATCGGCTATCATGGCGTCACTTGCACGTGCAGAGATTGCCGTCCGCTCTCCGGCTCTGATTTTCAGCAGGAGGGGCAGCGCCGCTATACCGTGGGCGCTTGTTTTTATCAGGCTTTTACCCGGGTATTGGAGCGTCTCTCGCCGGAAGAGCAGCACCGCGGCAGTCTAAAGCTGCCCCCTTGGGGCATGCTTACGGGCGTTCGACCGGATAAGCCCATCGTGCGGGCGCTTGCCGCCGGAAAAACACCAGAGCAGGCCCGCGGAGAACTGGAAACGTTATACTTTGCTTCTCCGGAGCGTAGCGCATTGGCACTGGAAACGGGTACGATGGCTCTTCGCGCCGCTCGGCGTCTGGACAGCCGGGATATTGACTTGTACGTCGGCATTCCCTTCTGCCCCACTCGGTGCGCCTATTGCTCCTTTGTGGCGCAGTCTGTGGAACGCAGTTTTGCCCTGGTGCCTCCTTATGTGAAAGCACTGATCAACGAGATCCGTGCCGGCGGACGCATGGTGCAGGAACAGAATCTGCGCCCCCGTGCTTTTTATATGGGCGGTGGTACCCCCACTACCCTGACCGCCCAGCAGATGGACGCCGTTTTAACCGCTTTGGAGGAAAGCTTTGATCTTTCCCACTGCGACGAAATTACCGTGGAGGCCGGACGTCCGGACACCATCACCGCCGAAAAGCTGGCGGTGTTAAAAACCCACGGTGTCACCCGTGTCAGCGTCAATCCGCAGACCATGGAGGATCCTGTGCTTCGTGCCATCGGCCGCTGTCACAGCGCTGCGGATATCGAGCGGGCTATGGAGCTGGTAAATGCCTACCGCTTCCCCCATGTCAATATGGACTTGATCGCCGGTCTGCCGGAGGATACGCCCGACGGCTTCCGCCGGTCCCTGGATCGTTGTCTGGCATTCGGCACCGATAATATTACGATCCACACACTGGCTCTGAAGAAAGGCAGCCGTATTCTGATGGAGGGACTGACCATTCCCGGCCCGGAGGAAGTGTCGGAGATGTTGGACTATGCCGCGCCGCTGCTGCGCAGCGCCGGTTTTGCTCCCTACTATCTCTATCGGCAGAAGTATATGTCCGGCAGCTTTGAAAATATCGGCTGGTGCAAACCGGATGCGCAATGCTGGTACAATGTGGATATCATGGCGGAAATCTGCTCCATTTTGTCCTTTGGCGCAGCCGGTTCCACCAAAATGGTAGAGCCCGGCACAAACCATATCGAGCGTGTCTTTAACGTGAAATATCCCAAAGAATATACAGAACGCCCCGAAAAGTGTCTGAGCAATCAGGCCGCATTTGCGGAGTTCTATCAGAAATATGTTTATTAAGTTACAGAAAGGAAGGTCCCTATGGCTTACTATTTGAATGAGATCAACGAGGCGATTCGCTCAGACCCCAAGGGCTTTGTCGAAGAATGTGATGCAGCCTATACAAAGAAGGTGGAAAATGCCGCAAAGAAAATTGCTGAGCATCAGGCACAATCTCATATCATTCTGCTCTCCGGTCCTTCCGGATCCGGTAAGACTACCACCGCATTGAAGGTGGAGGAACAGTTGGAGAAGCTGGGCATTGAAACCCACACCGTCTCCATGGACAACTATTTCAACACCATTGATCCGGAAACGGCTCCCCGTAACCGTCAGGGTGAAATTGATTTTGAGTCTCCGTTCTGCCTGGATGTCAATCTGCTGAACCGCCATTTCGCCATGTTGGATCGCGGCGAGACGATTCATGTCCCTAAGTATGAATTTGCTCGCCAGATGCGTTCGAATATCCTCTCCCAACCTCTGCGTCTCGATCAGAAGGATATGGCCATCTTTGAGGGCATTCATGCATTAAATGATATTATCGTAGGCAAGAATCCCAAGGCGTTTAAGCTGTACATTGCTGCCCGCAGCAGTCTGCGGGATGAGATGGGCAATATTGTGTTTGACCACGCATGGCTGCGCTTGTGCCGCCGTATCGTTCGAGACGCTCTCTTCCGTGGCTACGACGCAACCTCCACCTTGAAACTGTGGGATAATGTCCGTCGAGGCGAAAAGCTCTATATCTCCCCCTACAAGGAAAGTGCCGACTTGCTGTTTGACTCTTGCCTTGCCTTTGAATTCTCTTTGCTCAAACCCATTGTAGTTCCTCTGCTGGAAGCTGTCCCTCAGTCGGAACGGCCGGGAATCGTGGACGATATGCTGCAGGGTTTCCGCAATATCACTGCGTTGGAAGATACCAGTATCATCCCCCCCACTTCGCTGGCCCGTGAATTTATCGGCGGCAGCACCTATGACAATCATTGATCAAGTACTCTTAACGATACAACATGGAGGTCAGCGCAATGGATCATCGTTGGAAAACACTGTCGAGCAGTGCAAAAGATCTTGCCGTTGTGGTGAATGATAGCGCCACCGGTGCAGTATATGCTGTGGCCAAAGGAGCAGCGGCAGCATCTTCTTGCGTGCAATCTAAGCTGAAATTGGCAAATTTGAAGGCCGAGGTCAACCTTCAAATGCGGGAACTGGGTGAAATGCTCTATGCCACCCATACCGGCAACCCTACGGATTCCGAGGTGTTGTTGAAGAAAATGGAGCAGATTGATGCGTTGAAAGCGCAGATTTCGGAACTGGGAACGTCTGCAGCACCGTCTGCCACGTTACAATCCTGCCCCGTCTGCAATGCAAAAGTTGAAACACCCAGCGACTCTTTCTGTAAGCACTGCGGTACGAAACTGTAATCAGACCAACTTTATCCGTCGTAGACGGCTTTTCTGAACAATTATTATTTCGTTTGAAATTCGAGGTAATGCATTCATGGCAAACTCATCCAAAAAGCAGTCTTTCCTGGGCGGCGCTGCCATTTTAGCTTCCGCTGTCGCAATTGTGAAAATTATCGGGGCATTTTATAAACTGCCACTAAACAACATTCTGGGCGATGTGGGCAAAACCTATTTCCAGACTGCTTATGAAATTTACAATGTGCTGCTGACCATTTCCACCGCCGGTCTGCCCTTGGCCATTTCCAAGCTGACCAGTCAGGCGCAGGCGCAGGGAAAGGAAAATGAAAAACGCAAGCTGTTCCGCGCGGCTATCTGGCTGTTCTTCGGTCTGGGTCTTGTGGGTTCTCTGTTGATGTTCTTCGGCGCTCAACAGCTTGCCGTCATGCAGAACAACGAAATGGCTGCCATGCCGATTCGGGCATTGGCTCCTGCGGTGTTCTGCGTGTGCCTGCTGGCCTGTATGCGTGGTTATACGCAGGGACAGGGCATCATGGCTCCCACCGCCATTTCTCAGGTCCTGGAGGCTTTTTGCAAGCTGGGTATCGGCCTGCCTTTGGCATGGTATTTGCTGCATATTGGCAAGTCGTTGGATTGGGGCGCTGCCGGTGCCATTTTCGGCGTCACCGTTGGCACGATTCTCTCCATGTGCTTCCTCGTTTTTTACCTGATGCGGCACCGTGAGAAGACAGACGCTTTGGATGTTCCGCCCTCCAGCGGTGCTCTTATGCGGAGCATTTTGGCGATCGGTATCCCGATCACGTTGAGTAATTCCGCCATGAGCATTATCACCATGATCGACACCAAAATCGTTCTGGGGCGCCTGCAATCCGGTTTAGGGCTCACCGAGGTGGCTGCCGCCGCCTTGAAAGGTCAGTATTCCTATGCCATGGATATGCTGAACATGGTGTCCTCCTTTGTCTATCCTGTTACCATGAGTCTGATCCCCTTTGCTGCTGCCGCTTTGGCGCAGAAGGATACCCGCCAGGCCAATCAGACCATTGATACTTCCTTCCGCCTCATCGCCCTGTTGGCTTTGCCGGCCGGTATCGGACTGAGTGTTCTGTCCACTCCCATTATGGTCTTGGTGTTGCCCGCACAACGAGAGGGCGCTTTGTCTGCCGGTCCTCATCTGCAGATTCTGGGCATTGCTACTATTTTTGTATGCCTGATGATTCTGACCAACGCGATCCTGCAGACTTACGGCAAGGAGAAACTTCCCATCTGCACGGTTATTATCGGCGGTCTGGTTAAAATTGTGATGAACTATGTTTTGGTGGGCAATCCCGATATTAACATTCACGGTGCCCCCATTTCCACGCTCTGCTGCTATGTGACCATTGTTGCGCTGAACCTGTTCTTTGTGTGGAAATACTCTCCGGAAAAACCGCACTACCTGCAGCTTTTCGCAAAACCCATTTTGGCTTCCGCTCTTATGGGTGGCTCTGCGTGGGCAATCCACGGCTTTACCTATCGCGCGCTTTCCGGGCATAGTGCATACGGTGCCAACGCACTGGCGACCCTCTGCGGCATCGGTGTTGGCGTTGTCGTGTACTTCATTTTGGTGGTTCTGCTGCGGATCTTGCGGGCAGAAGATGTGGAATCCTTGCCCAAGGGTAAAAAAATAGCCAAACTTTTACACTTAAAATGAGCATTTTAGGGAAAACCCCTTGATTCTTAACAGTTTCCCAATTTTATACTTGCAAGGACTGATAACTTATGGTAAATTTTGAATACAAACCACACTATGGTTGGGAAGACTTCCTGGAGATCATGCACTTGCTGCGCGGTCCGGGCGGTTGCCCATGGGATCGAGAGCAAACCCACAGCTCCATTCGCCGCAACTTCCTGGAGGAAACCTACGAGGTTCTGGACGCTCTGGATCGGGATGATGTGGCCGGTATGAAGGAAGAACTGGGCGACATTTTAATGCAGGTAGCATTTCATTCCATTATGGAAGAAGAAGTCGGACGGTTCAACATAGATGATGTGGTGGACGGAGTCTCTAAGAAATTGGTGTTTCGCCATCCCCATGTGTTCGGCTCTTTAGAGGGGAAAGATTCTCAGCAGGCATTGACCAACTGGGAAGAAGCAAAGCGCAAGGAAAAGGGATTCAACTCCGTTTCCGATGCGATTGAAGCGGTTCCGCACACGTTGCCCGCCCTGTGGCGTGCGGAGAAGATCATCTCTAAAACCGTGAAGGCCGGCTTCAACTGGAGTTCTATCTCCGGTGCGTTGGACAAACTGGATGAAGAAGCCGGTGAAGTCCGCCAGGCTGTGGAAAAGAATGTCACTGGCCCACACGGCATGCAAGAGGAGATCGGTGACGCCTTATTTGCCCTGACAAAGATCGCACAAATGAATGGCATTGATCCGGAAGAAGCCCTGCATTTGGCCTGCGATAAGTTTGAGGGCCGCTTTCGCAAAGTTGAAGAAGCCGCTACCCAACCCCTGAAATCCTACTCTGAGGCAGAGTTAATTGCCCTCTGGGAGGATGCAAAACAGTCTTAAACGCATAGATTCGCGTTTAAAATATTTTTTTAAGATACACTGGAGGATCATACAATGAATAAGACCGAACTGATTGCAGCTGTTGCTGCTGCCGCTAACGTCTCTAAGAAGGACGCTGAGGCTGTCGTTTCCGCCACTCTGGACACCATCGCCGCCGCTCTGAAGGAAGGCGACAAGGTTCAGCTGGTTGGCTTTGGCTCTTTCGAGGTCAAGACCCGCGCTGCTCGCACCGGCCGCAATCCCCGCACCAAGGAAGTTGTCGAGATCCCCGCTTCCAAGGTTCCCACTTTCAAGGCTGGTAAGGCTCTGAAGGACGTTGTTGCGAAGTAATTTCGGTTTTGACTGCCGGCACAAATGTGCCGGCAGTTTTTATTTGGAGGGTTTTGTATGCGCTTAGACAAGTATTTGAAAGTCTCCCGTTTAATTAAACGACGTACGGTGGCGAACGAAGCCTGCGACAACGGTTTGGTCACAGTCAACGGAAAGCCTCAGCGCGCATCTTATGATGTAAAAGTAGGGGATCAGATTTCTCTGCGTTTCGGCACTCGCACCATTACTGTGGAAGTCCTCTCCGTGCAGGAGACGGTGAAGCAAGCCGATGCTGTGACGCTCTATCGGCAGATCTGAGGTCTATCCTGTCCCACCCCCGCATATGTTCATGCAGGGAGGGATCAACAATGGGTAACGATTTTAATTTATCTGCAAATCATCGCTTGGAGCTGTCCGGTCGTGAGCGATTGACTGTCTCCGGTGTGGAAGATGTGGAACGGTTCGATGAAACCGGCATTGTCATGTCTACCACGGCGGGTATGCTCATCGTCACCGGCGAAAATCTGCACATCGGAAAGTTGAGCCTTGATGGCGGGGAACTCTTTGTAGACGGTCGCATTGATTCTGTTTCTTATGAAGAGCAGGCAAGTCCCAAAGGTG
>JAKSQE010000019.1 GCA_024404295.1 Oscillibacter sp. | reverse complement strand
AATTCACGGTTCTTTGTTCTGCCTTCGTATTCCGCAATATATCCGAGTTTGTCTAAAAGTTCCTGCGGAATACGGAGAGTAAATCTGGGTAGAGAGTCTTTCATGGAACACCTCACTGCGTCATATTGACATCATAATAGCGCCATGATAAAATCGAAAGGAATAATGACGAAGTTTTGACGCAATAAAAGGAGGGAAATATGGAAACTTCTGTCCCCTATCAGAAAATGTATGCCATTCTTTGCGGTGCATTGTCCGACAGCGTTGAGCTGCTGGATGCCGAAAAAATCGAAGAAGCCAAACAAACCCTTCTGTCCGCGTTGGAGCGGACGGAAACGTTATACATTGACGCGGAGTAACGCTGCTCTCTAAGAGAGCAGCGCATTGATTTCTTCAATCTCCAAGTCCTGCAATGCCCAATTGATGCCATACCCGATGACCTTTGCCAGATCCCGCACCTGCGCGTCGATGTCGCGAGGGGTCACCATAAGATTTTGATGGCTTTGGCGCAGCTTATCGGCATTGAAGTCTGTCATGCCGCTTTCTTCCAGTAGGTCGGCGGCTAACGTGGCGCTGTCCACCACGGTGGGCACGCCGATGGCAATGACGGGCATGCCCAGCGTGGTTTCGTCCAATGCTGCCCGATGATTTCCCACACCGGAACCGGGGGTGATCCCTGTGTTGCTGAGCTGTATCGTGGAGCACACTCTCCCGCAGCGGCGGGAAGCCAGTGCGTCAATGGCGATGATAGCGCTGGGCCGCACCTGTGACACATAACCCTGCACCGCCTCGGCGGATTCCACGCCGGTAGTACCTAAAACGCCGGTGCGTTGCACTGCCACATTGCGAAATCCTGCAAATTGCCGTGGCATAGAGGCGATCAAGTGGCGCGTAACCAGTACGCTGTCTGCGGCCAGGGGGCCTATGGCATCAGGCGTCATAGCGCGGTTGCCCAACCCAACGATGAGGACGGGGCCTTTGTTCGGCAACAGCTCCTTTAACTGATTGCCTACGGCTCGCACGGCACGGTCAAAAAAGTCTTCTCCTCGCTGCCAGAAAGATGTCAGGTCGATGGTGCGGTAGCTGCCAACGGGCTTGTGCAGCGCTTCTTCCCCCCGCTGATCCAGAATATCCACCTGCGTGATGGGATACCCCTCCCGCCTGTGGTTGGTGGCTTTTACGCCGGCGAGCTGAGAGGTTTTTCCAGCGGATTCCTGCCACAATTCTTTGGCCTCCAAAGCCAGGTCCGTGCGTTTTTCAAACAACTCCGTATCCTCCTTAACACAAAATGTTGTGGTTATGAAGTTAGCATTTGCGAAGATATACACATTATTCAAAAAATATAACAAATATTAAAAAAAGGCTTGATTTTTAAGGATTTCTCTGCTAAAATACCATTCTGCACGGTGGAGAAATCTGTACCGTGCCAAGAAAAGCCATGAGGAGGTGTTTGGTTTGCCGAATATTAAGTCTGCCAAGAAGCGTGTTTTGATCGGTGAGATCCGTAACGCACGTAACAAGGCCACGAAGTCCGAGCTGAAGACCGCCATCAAGAAGTTCGAGGCGGCTGCCGCAGAAGGCAATCGCACCGAGGCCGATGGCGCTTACAAGGTCGCAATTAAGAAGGTCGATCAGGCTGTTGCTAAGGGCATTCTGCATAAGAATACGGCCGCTCATCGTAAGAGCGCCCTGACCCTGAAGCTGAACAAGATCGGTTGATGAGCCAAACAAAAGGGACACCCTGTTGGGTGTCCTTTTTTCATAGCATCGATCATACGTTTGGAGGAATCTCAATGCCCATTTTTGATACCCATGCTCATTACGATTCCGGCAGTTTCAATCCTGACCGTGCGGAAGTCCTCGCCTCCCTCCCTGAGAGCGGAGTTGGTTTGGTGGTAGATCCCGGCTGTGATGTGGAAAGTTCCCGTGCGGCGATCGTACTGGCCGAGCAGTATCCCCATGTCTATGCCGCTGTGGGAATCCATCCTGAGGACTGTGGCGGTTGTACCGATGCGGATTTTGAAGAAATCCGCCGCTTAGCACAGCACGAAAAAGTGGTTGCCATCGGCGAGATCGGACTGGATTACTACTGGGCAGAAAATCCACCCAAGGAGTTCCAGCAGACGGTGTTCCGCCGGCAGATCGAGTTGGCGTTGGAACTGGATCTGCCTATCATCGTCCACGACCGGGAAGCCCACGGCGACAGTCTTGCCATCGTATTGGAGTATCCCGACTTGCGGGGCGTGTTCCATTGTTACTCCGGCAGTCCGGAGATGGCGGCGGAACTGTTGAAGCGAGGCTGGTATCTGGGTTTCGATGGGCCCATCACCTATAAAAATGCCAAGCGAGCACCCGAAGTGGTGGCGATCACACCGCTGGAGCGCATTGTGGTGGAGACGGATTCTCCATATCTGACGCCTGTCCCCTTCCGTGGCAAGCGAAATGATAGCCGCCTGCTGCCCTATGTGTTGGAAACGCTGGCGGAGTGGAAGGGCATTTCTACTGAGGAGATGATCCGGATCACTTGGGAGAACGGCAAGCGCCTGTTCGGTCTGGAGTAAGCTATGGATCGAAAAAACAGCAGCAGAGGCCTGACCTCAAATCAGCTGAAACTGATTGCAATTATTGCCATGACCGTCGATCATCTGACGTGGGCATTTTTCCCCGGCTTTCAGCGGATCTGGTATGTGATGGTTCTCCATGTGATCGGCAGACTGACTGCGCCCATCATGTGGTTTTTTGTAGCGGAAGGGGCACATTATACCCATAATGCGAAAAAATATATTGCGAGATTGTTTGTTTTTGCGGTGATCTCCCACTTTGCCTATGATTTTGCCTTTGGCATCCCTTTTTGGGGGATGGCGGCAGGCCCGTTCAACCGCACCAGCGTTATGTGGTCGTTGGCGTTGGGTGCAATGGCCATCGTAGTCTGCCGGGAGGAAAGTGTCCCTGTTTGGAAAAAATATGCAGTCATTTTTATCGGTTGCGTGTTGGCGTTCCCCTCCGACTGGTCCACCATCGCAATGATGGCGCCCTTTTTTCTGTATGACCATCGGGGAAATTTCAAGCGTCAAGCGGTGGATCTGGTGATCTGGACAGCCGTTTATGCGGCGGTATACATTCTGTTTCTGGATAGATCCTACGGGTTGCTCCAAATGTTCACTTGCCTGTCCATTCCCCTGTTGAAGCAATATCGGGGGGAACGGGGTCGGTGGCGTGGTATGAAGTGGCTGTTTTACATCTACTACCCTGCCCATTTGGTAGTGATCGGTCTGATCCGCGTTGCGCTTCACGGCAATATTCCCATTATCTTTTAAAATAAAAGAGGTGCGAAAGCACCTCTTTTGTATTTATAAAATTCCGTAGGAACCTTCATCTAAGAAATCGCTAAAATCACCGTCCGGCCCCTGTGGAGCAGGAGACTCCTGAATGGGATTCCAGGAAGGTTCTTCGATGGGTTGATCATTGACGGTGGGAACCGAGGGAGTGGTGGGCAATTCAGCATCCGCAGGGAGAGCGGGTGCCCGCAGAACTACCTTGTTGCGGACTTTGTAGTTGTTGACAGACTCTAAATGCTGGCTGATCACTTTGCCATCAGCATCATAAATGGTGTGGTAAGCCTCCACTTTGTAGCCGACATAGGGTGTGGTTTTAACGATATCCGGAGAGCCGGGAGCCATGGTGGGATCATCCACATAAATCGTCTCCCAAGGCGTTTCGGAAATAACTTTGTTGGTCATGGCGGCATGCTTGCCGGTATCATTGGTGCCCAACAACTTTACAGTGAGGTAGTTATTTTCGTAAGTGGTAACGATTTTCACGGGGTAAGGCGTATTGTTGGAAAATTTGTAATCCAGTGTGCCCCAGGATACCGTGGCGTCCATACCCCAGTCGATGTAGGCAGGGACGTAGCGGTGATTGGTGCGTTCCACAATCTCCATATCCGCTAATAGACAGGCAAGGTAAAGTGTGGAGGAGGGCTGGCAAACGCCGCCGCCGAGTTCGTCCACCGTTTCACCCGCCACATAGGCAGGAGCGGGCAGATAGCCGCGGGCTTCCGTCCGCTGACCGACCACACCGTTGTAGGAGAATACATCTCCGCTGTTTAAGACCGTGCCGTTAAAGGCGGAACTTGCCAATTTTACATTGCTGATTCGGGCGGCTGTACCGCTAACATGGGTGCGAGCCTGCCCCAGCACGTCACGGAATAGCACTGGTTCCAACTTTTCAGCAGTAATTTGCGGATATTCAATGGTGGCAGGCACTTCTAAAGTGGAACCTGGTTTCGCATGGTCCAACAAAGACTGGACAGAGGTCACATCAAAATCCACCCCCACCTGCTCGGGGGAAATGGACTTTGTTTCTACATCATAAGAGGCGTTTTTCATCTTGCCGTGGAGGTCATGATACATAGCCTGCGCAGTAATGACCTTTGCATGTAATGTTTGAAAAGGAACTTCCACGGTGCCTGCGCCGGAATCCACGGCATCTTGCAGCAAGGAACGCAGTTCGGATTCATTTGCTTTGCGACCATCCGCGGGAACGGTTGTCAGCAATTTATGATCTTCAGTGAGGGCGTAGTCGGCATCCTGCTGTGGCAGATAGAGCGAATCAGCTAATTGCTGAGTATATTGGGTAAAGACAGCATCATCTCGCTGGGGAATGAAGGTATGCCGAGGGCCGTGCCCCGTCATACCCAGAAGGTACTGCCATCCGCTGCGGAAAAACCCGATATTCTGCTGGCTATTCATGCACAGCTGCACCTGCTGCGGCAGGTCGTTCCCGGTATAACCCAGTTCTTCTACGGTTGTACTGCCGAGCGATTCGCCGTCACATTCAAAAGCAATGACCCGGGTGGGGAATTTGGTCTGCACCTCAGCCAGTGCCTGCTGAAGCGTCATGCGGCCCACATCAATGCCATTGACGGTTGTGTTGGGATAAAAATTCCCTTGCACACTTGCAAAAGCGCATAGACCCAAGTAAATGACAACAAGAACTGCGACTACTGCCGCAGTGATGATCTGCCAATTCTGATTGCTCTTCATCATTCGTTTGCCGCCCTGCGGCAGATTGGCTTCCTGATTCGGTTCCGTGGTGAAGCCCTCCCATCATCCCTTTGATTTGCATGGATGTCCTAAACATATTCATACAATATGGATTATATCACATAAAGGGGCAAATGAAAATTACAATCCGGTAACAGAACGTTTTTTCAGGTTTCAAGCCACCGGATTTTGACGGGATTTGGGAATGCGAATGGTCAACAGGATCTCATCATCCGTATCCTGCCGCTGCGCCTGAGCGGGAATTCCCGCTTCCTGTATAAGGCGCAGCCCTCGGTCTAAGCTGCCCAAAAACAGGCGAATATCCTTTACGATCACCATACGCCGTTTTTGCGGCGGTGTGGTTTGCTCCAGTGCCAATAAACGGTCGATATATTCCTCTGCCTGTGCGACATTCAACTCTCTGGCAGCAATGTGAGCCAATGCGTCCATGCGCGCCTCCTCGTCTTCCAATCGGAGCAGGGCTCTGGCATGGCGTTCCGTCAGACCGTGGGACAAGAGATATGTACGGCAGGAAGAGGAAAGGCGCAGCAAGCGCAGTTTATTGGCCAGCGAGGAGGGAGAGCGTCCCAACTGTCGTGCGGCTTCTTCCTGTGTGATCTCAGCGGCACAGATATAGCCGGAAATAGCTGCGGCTTCCTCAAAAAAATTAAGATCCTGCCGCTGCAAATTTTCAACCAACGCCAGCAGAGCGCTGTCGGTGTCGTCGGCTTGCCGTTCTAAGCAAGGCACTTCTTGGAGACCTGCCATTTGGGCGGCGCGCAGCCGGCGCTCTCCGGCAATCAGTTCCCATCCGCTTTCCGTGCTGCGAACGGTCAGTGGCTGCAAAATACCGTGGCAGCGAATAGACTCGGCTAATTCTTTCAGACTGTCATCGTCAAACATTTCCCGAGGCTGATTGGGATTGGGCACAATGTCAGACGGGGATAGCATCAATAATGAGGATTGCATGAAAAATCCCTCCTTTTTCCCCAGTTTACTCTGGAGAAAAGAAGAAAATGGGGGAAGGATGTCGAGACGCAAAAAAAGACGCATGGAACTGTTCCATGCGTCTGAATATTTTACTTTCTGCAGGAAAAGGAGAACCAACCTTCATTGGTACGACGCTCCAATATACGCCAACCATTATCCACCAGCACTTGAGCGACCTCTTCGGCGCGGTCGTCAATGATGCCGGAGCAGAGAAACAGACCGCCGGGTTTTAGAAAGCGGTCAACCATGGGAGCCAGGCCGATAATGACATCTGCCACGATATTGGCTACCACAATGTCATTGCTGCGGCCTAATCGGGAACACAGCTCCTCGTCGGACAATACATCACCCACCAGGACGGAGTAGATGTCTTTGCCGATACCGTTGAGGGCGGCATTGTCGTAAGCCACCGTCAGGCACTTGTCATCAATGTCCACGGCCACTGCGCGTTCGGCGCCTAATTTCAGGGCAGCGATGGACAAAATGCCGCTGCCGCAGCCCAGATCCAGCACTTCTTCGCCGCCGTGGATTTCTTTTTCCAATGCAGTCAGGCACAGGCGGGTGGTTGCGTGGCTGCCGGTGCCAAACGTCAAACCGGGCTCCAGGATCAGATTCACCTTGCCCTGATATTTGCTCTGTCCCTTGACGGTCTCCTGCTCCCATTCGGGAATGACCAGCAGCCGTTCACCGATCTCCATGGGTTTGTAGTACTGTTTCCAGTTGTTTTCCCAGTCAGAGTCTTTCAGGTTTTCTAAGGTCATCAGCAATGTGCCGTATTCGGTGTGCTGCTCCTTAAAGGACTGCAAAGCAATACGCAGCTCCCCCATTTTGGCAAAGCCGTCGTCATCGGCAGGCAGGTAAAAGGTGATGCGGGACTTCCCTTTCATGGCTGCTTCCAGATCCTCGTCAACATAGTCCCAATACTGATGATTGTTTTCCAGAAAATCCTGAAAATCTGCTTCGTCGTCAATTACCACACCGTCTACGCCGTTGGCAGAGAGAAAGGTCTCCACAGCTTCCAGACCGGCGTGATTGGTGTCAATGTGTAGTTCCAGCCAATCCATTCTCAGCGTTCCTTTCCTGCGAAAAACAGCGCCAGAATACTGGGGCCGGTATGACTGCCGATGACCGGGCCCACCCGGCCGATGTGTACTTCCTGCAAACCGAAGCGGCTCTTGACCAGTTCGGCCAGAGCTTCGGCATCTTTTTGGCAGTCGCCGTGGCAGGCCCAGATGGACTGCTGTTCCAGTGCGGTCACATTCTTCTCCATTTCGTTGACCATTGCGGTCAAGGCGCTCTTGCGACCGCGCACCTTGCTGACGCTGATCAGTTCGCCCTCATGGTCAACATGCATGAGCGGTTTAATGTTCAGCATGGTACCAACGGCTGCGGTGGCGGGGCTGATACGGCCGCCGCGTTTCAAATAATCCAGTTCATCCACGGTGAACCATGCAGAGCGGTGCAGTTTTTCCTGCTGGACCCAATCCAGAACTTCCGTTAGAGATTTTCCGTTTTCGCGCATGATGGCACAGTCCACGGCCAGCAGACCCTGCTGCATGTTGGCAGCCAGCGTGTCCACAACTTCTACACGGCCCTCCGGAAAATCGGCCAGAACATCCTCTGCTGCAATGCAGGCGGACTGATAGGTGGTGGACAAAGCGGAAGAAAAGGAGAGATACAGCACATCCTTGCCGGACTGCAAAATCTCACGCATAGCGTCCTCAAATTCGCCGAGGCTTACGGCGGCGGTGCTGGCCACATGACCCTGGCGGAGCTGCTGATAGAACTCGGAAATTTCGGGCATGGGAATTTCATCCCCATCCATCAGAATGTGCATGGAGACGAGATGAATATCATAACGGTTTGCCAACTCTTCCGGGAGATCGGAGCAGCTATCGGTAATGATGGAAAAATCACGCATGGCGTTAAGTTCCTTTCTTCTTTTTGGCAACAGGCGTTTCGCCCATTTCCTGTCGCAGCAGCGTCACATATTGGCGGCTCACTAAGCCGGATGCATAGCTTAACAGGGCAAAGTGGATGGCGGCATCTGCCAGGCGGTCGGACTTGTCATACCCCTCCACTTCTTTCGCCGTGGCGGACAAGGCATGGTCAAGACTGGAGCAAAAGGACGGATAGCCCTGCTGGGGAATATTGCCGCGGTCATTCATCTCTTTGCGGATCAGCAACTCAATGTCCTTGCCGGACATGACGTGCTTCAGCACACAGATGGCGGTGAGGTATGCCAGATGCTCCTGATTATATTTTTTTCCCTCTGGGTGAGGGAGCAATCCGGTTTTGGCGTAATTGTTGACCATGGAGGCGGTCAGTTCATCTGCTTCGTCAATATGAATGGTCTGACGTTCCATATAATTCAGCACCTGATCCATATACAGGGCAAAGTCAGGCAGACGTTCCCAGTCGCTGGGGCGCTGCGTCAAAAGCTGCTGAATGAATTCTTGAAGGTGATCCATATGCCGCCTCCTCTCCAAAACTACGAGCAGTTTACCACAGAAAGCAAAGATTGTAAATTGATTTTAACAAGGAAAGCGGTTATTTTCCCACACAAAAACGACTAAAAATAGCGCTGACGATCTCCTCTTTTGCAGTGCGGCCGGTGAGTTCGCCGATGGCATCCAGTGCGTCTTCGGCATCGGTCAAAATGGCATCGGGGGTCAGACCGCTTTCTAATGCATCTTTGGCACGGCGAACAGCGTTCAATGCCCGGGAAACCGCTTCCTCCTGACGAAGATCTGTCAACAGGGAGCCGCAGTCCTCAACGCCCACAGGGAACAAACGAGATACCGCCTGTTCCAACTGGTCAATCCCTTCACCTGTCTGGGCGGAGAGATGTACCGTGGCATCTGGGTGATGGTATTCCGTGGACAGGGGGAGCGGGAAATCCACCGGCTGTCCGCCCAGATCCTTTTTACCCCAGATCAACACCCATTTTGGGCACTTTGCGGCAGCGTAAAGAACGGAATAGTCCTCTTCAGTCAGGGGTTGGGAGCCGTCTACCACAGCAAAGACCAGATCAGCCTGCTCTAAAGCTTTGCGGCTGCGCTCCACGCCTTTTTGTTCTACAATGTCGAGGGTGTCATGCATGCCGGCGGTGTCAATCAGCCGCAGCAGCACCCCGCCGCAGAGCACGGACTCTTCCACGGTGTCCCGGGTGGTTCCCGCTACATCGGTGACGATAGCGCGCTCATAGCCTGCCAGCGCGTTCAGCAGAGAACTTTTCCCCACGTTGGGACGGCCAACAATGGCGCATCTCACGCCGTTTTTCAGCACTTTACCCCGTTGGGCGGTGCTGAGCAGGGCGGAAAGGGTCTGTTCCGCGTCAGAAAGAAAAGTTGAGATCTGATCCGGTTGAATATCTTCGATGTCTTCATCGGGGTAGTCCACCACGGCATAGAAACGGGACGTCATGTCAATGAGAGCATCCTGCACCGGAGTCAGCTTGCGCTGCAAACCGCCTTCCAACTGTGCCACGGCATTGCGGGCGGCAGAGGAAGTTTCGGCGTGAATCAGGTCGATCACAGCTTCTGCCTGCGTCAAGTCCATTTTGCCATTTAAGAAGGCACGTTTTGTAAATTCTCCGGCCTTTGCCTGTCTGGCACCGGCGGAAAAGAGGGCGGTCAGCAGTTCCTGCAAAACCACAGGAGAGCCGTGGCAATGGAACTCCACGGAGTCCTCGCCGGTGTAGCTGTGCTGTGCGGGAAAGCGAACAGCCAGACCCTGGTCAATGGGATCGCCTGCGGTGTCCAGCATTTCACCGAACACCATTTTATGGTGCTCCTGTGCGGAGAAAATTTTTTGATTTTTCGGGCGGAAGACCCGGTCACAGACGGCGTAGCATCCGTCGCCGGAGACGCGCACGATGCCGATGGCGGTGGCAGAACTTCCGGTAGAAATGGCGGCAATGGGTTCCATAAGGCACCCTCTTTCTTGAAAATAGTTCCGTAATTTTTAGTTTATCATGTTTTTGAAAAAAATACCACAACAGAAAAAGAACCCTTGCCGCTTGCTTTTGCAAAAAGATTGCGAAGAAAACAGGGCTTATCGGCTGGACTGCTCCTCGATAGGCAACGGATCGGACAAAAACAGATCCTCTGCTTGCTGCTGCACAGCCATCAGCTTGTTTCGCAGCAGCTGTAAGGACTCCTCCGCATCGGTAAGTGCATTGAATAACAAGAGGTACTCTTTTGTAATCTGGTTCATAAGTTGCTCCTTTCTAAACGCAACATGTGGTGTGGAACAACTACATCATACGCAAGATAAAGTTAAAATCCTGTCTGAATTTGTCGAAGAGCGCAAAAAAAGTTCACAAGAGGGAAAAAGATAAAAAAAGAGGACGAAATACAAAAAAACCTGCCGCCTGCAATACGCAGACGGCAAGAAAAAGGTTAAAAGTGGAAAATTACGCCGACGACTGCGGAGAGCAAGATAAAAATAATGGGATGCCACTTTTTTGTCGGCTTTACGAAATTGGTAAAAATCAGGACGATAACGGCCAGTAGGCAGGGTTTCCAACGAACGAGATCCAACACCTGACCGGAGAGGTGGTAGGCATCCAGATTGAGCAGAGATACCTTCACTACGGTGATGCCGGCAGCGGCGATCAAAGCGGTAGATGCAGGACGCAGGCCATAAAAAGCAGCTTCTACATGGCGGTTGTGGCGGAACTGCTGAAGAATACGGGCGATCAGCAGAATGATAATGACGGAGGGTGCCACTAAACCAAGAGTGGCGATTACGGCACCGGGTATTTTAGCGATCGTAAAGCCAACATAGGTAGCCATGTTGACGCCAATAGGACCGGGAGTAGACTCGGAAATGGCCAGCATGTCGGCCAACTGGGCGTAAGTAAACCAACCGGTTTTGTCAGACAGGTCATAGAGGAAGGGGATGGTAGCCATTCCGCCGCCAACGGAAAACAGGCCAACCTTAAAATATTCCCAAAACAGTTGCAGCAGAATCATTTGCCCGCACCTCCTTTGACAATATTCAAGGTGTGCAGCAAGATGCCAATGACAGCACAGGCCAGCACAAACAGGATGGGAGACAAATCCAAGAACAGACTAAATGCCAGTACCAGCACAAAAAGGCCGGCAGTCCACAGGTCGATCACGGCCTTTTTAGCCAGCTTTATAACGGCATTAAAAATCTGCACGCACACACAGGCGCGAATGCCTACAAAAGCATTTTGCACCCAGGGATAATCGGCAATATTCGAAATGAGCGTGGCCATGATGCAGATAATAATAAGAGAGGGAAACACCATGCCGGCAGTTGCAAAAATACCGCCTAAGGTACCTTTGCGTTTTTGGCCCACAAAGGTAGAAGTATTGACGGCGATAATGCCGGGTGTACATTGACCGATGGCATAGTAATCCATCAATTCCTCGTCAGTGACCCAGTGACGGCTATCCAGCAACTCCCGCTGCAAGATCGGCAGCATGGTTGCGCCGCCGCCAAAGGTCATAATGCCGATTTTTGCAAAAGTTGCAAACAATTCAAATAAGTCTTTCACGGCACGGAGTCCTTTCTTTTAAACCATGCCCATATTATATAATATTTTAGCAGAAAAGAAAACAGAAAAAATCGGCATCCGAAAAATCGAATGCCGATCTATGTCAGTCGAGAGAGATATGTGCTTTTTGCAGGGCTTTATGAATAGCCAGACACAGCGGCGGTGCGGCGATAATGGCCACGGCGGCGTTGAAAATGGAAGCAGGAACTTTCAAAGGCAAAATTCCAACGGCCACGGCGGCAGTCAAGCCCTCCACCAACAGACCATCATAGGCGAAGCATTTGAAAAAGTACAGAATGTAGTAGGTCACGCAGCCAACCACTGCGCCGAGCAGGCAGCGGGGATAAGTAGGTTCCTGACGGAATTTGCGCATCATGACACCGGCCATCAGGCCCATGGCACCTTTTGTAAGGAAAGTAATCCAACACTCAGCGGCATATGCGGGGTTGGTCAGATCATACAGAGCAGAACCCAAACCGGAGGCCAAACCGCCCACAGGGCCGAACAGCAAACCGGATAGACAGCACATAATGTTTGCCAGTGTAAAAGATGTTTTTCCGCCAATAGCAATGGGCATGGTCACACGGAGATAGTTGCTGACAAAAACCAGAGCAGTCATCATGCCCAGCATGGCCAGAGATAAGGTTTTGGAATGCGATTGTTTCATGAGGAACACTTCCTTTGGAAAAAGTTCGGATGACGAGATCTATGGTGTCATTATACAAATAACTGGATATAGTTCAAACGTCAGTTTTGGAAAATTTAATAAGGTCAGATTGCGGAAAAAGCAGTGCCCGGTCTTGCCGGGCACTGCTGATAGAGCTATATGCGTTCAAATCCTAAGTATCGGGTTCCCTGAAAGGACAGTTCCCCCGTGTCACCCTCCATCAGCTGACCATATTCCGCTCCGCTGATCTGAAACTCCATGCGATCACCGCTGCGCACCTGAAAGGTGGCATAGTAGCTGGTGTCGGCGGTGGTGTAGGAGCCATGCATTCCGGAGATGTCGCCGGCATGGTGGTGGGTGTGATGAGAAATGCTCTCCCGCTTTCCCGTCACTGTGGCCTCCACCGTCAGCCGAGGAGATTGATTGTTGCTGTGCCATTGGCGGATTCCCTTCATTAGAACGGCAATGAAAACCACAAAAAACAGGACAAACAAAATTGAAAAAAACACGGGAAAGGCGGAAAACATGAAATTGTCAAAAGGAGAATAGAACATGGGTCAGCTCCTCTGTGATATCGTGCCGGAGGAGTTAATTCTCCGGTGTCTTGGTGTCCAAAATTTCCTTAGCGCCTGCAGCCAGACCTGCCAGACCCTGGATCTCGCTGGGGATAATGATCTTGGTAGCCTTGCCATCGGCGGCCTTGGAGAATGCCTCCAGAGCCTTCAGCTTCACCACCTGATCGTTGGGAGCAGCTTCGTTCAGGAGCTTCAGTGCATCGGCGGTAGCCTGCTGCACCTTCATAATGGCTTCGCTCTCGGCCTCGGCTGCCAGGATCTTTGCGGTCTTTTCGGCCTCTGCCTCCATGATCTTGGCCTGCTTGGCGGCGTCAGCGCGCAGGATGGCGGATTGCTTCTCGCCTTCTGCCACCAGAATCTGGCTCTGCTTCTGGCCTTCGGCCTGCAGGATGGACTCACGGCGCTCACGCTCGGCCTTCATCTGCTTTTCCATGGCGTTCTGGATTTCCTTGGGAGGGATAATGTTCTTCAGCTCCACGCGGTTGACCTTGATGCCCCAGGGATCGGTAGCCTCGTCCAGAATGGAGCGCATGCGGGAGTTGATGGTGTCGCGGCTGGTGAGGGACTGATCCAGTTCCATGTCACCGATGATGTTACGCAGAGTGGTAGCGGTGAGGTTTTCAATGGCGTTCATGGGATGCTCCACACCGTAGGTGTACAGCTTGGGATCGGTGATCTGGAAGTAGATGACCGTGTCGATCTGCATGGTGACGTTATCCTTGG
>JAKSQE010000018.1 GCA_024404295.1 Oscillibacter sp. | reverse complement strand
AGCCAGTAGGAATGGCGGGCGGCTTTCTCGCCCTCCGCCAGCTTGCGAAGGGCGGCGGGTTTGGCTTCAATATCGGGCATTTTGGCATATAGGGTGTCAATGCTGCCGTATTTCTGTACCAGTTCCATAGCGGTTTTTTCACCGATACCGGGAACACCGGAAATGTTATCGGAAGAATCGCCCATCAGTGCTTTCAGATCGATCATATGGATGGGATCAAAGCCGTAGGATTCCCGGAAGGTTTCGGGGGTCATGTCCTTCGTGGTGGTCTGGCCCATACGGGTAGAAACCAGTTTCACCTTGGTGCGATCTGTAATGAGCTGCAAACTGTCTTTATCGCCGGTGACTGCCACGCAATCCCATCCGGCGGCTTCGCATTTCCGGCTGATGGTGCCGATGAGATCGTCTGCCTCCCAGCCGGCCAGTTCGTAGCGGGGGATGTTCAGCGCATCCAGTACCTCTTTCAGCACCGGCATCTGCATAGCCAGTTCCTCGGGCATTCCCTTGCGAGTGGCCTTGTAGCTTTCGTCTGCGGTATGGCGGAAAGTGGGAGCGTGGACATCAAAGGTGACGCACAAAGCATCAGGCTGTTCTTCCGCTTTCAGGCGCAGCAGGGTAGTCAGGAAGCCAAATACTGCGTGTGTATATAGTCCGTCCCGGGTGGTCAGCGGACGAATGCCGTAATATGCACGATTGATGATACTGTTTCCGTCAATGACCATGAGCTTCATGGATGTTACCTCCCGGGACGCAAAATTTCAGATTATATATTATACCCTTTTCTACCAATTTTCGCAATCCTTGCAGGGATTTTTGCGCAAAAAAAGTTCCCCGGAAAACTCCGGGGAACTTAGGAGATCAGATTTTGACCAATTCGTAAGCACGAGTACCCAAGCCGATCTTTTCAGCGTGCTCCACGCAAGCCTCCCAGTTGGTGTCGGGGTGGGCGGCCTTGAAAGGATCGTCACACTGGCAGGTGTCCTTATCGAACATGACAGAACCCAGCATCTTGGGCTGAGCCAACACAGCGTCAGCACAAGCCTGATCCAGAGCAACGGGGTCAAAGGAAGCAAACATACCCACATTGGGGACGATGGGCACATCGTTTTCGCCGTGACAGTCGCAGTTGGGGGAAACATCCATCACCAGAGAGATGTGGAAGCAAGGGCGGCCGTCCACAACTGCCTTGGTGTACTCAGCGATTTTCTTGTTCAGAATGGTAGGAGCCTCATCCCAGGTGCACTGAATGGCATCGGTGGGACAAACAGCGAGGCAGCGGGCACAGCCGACGCATTTGTCGGTGTCAATGGTGGCTTTTCCGTCAGTAATGGTAGGTGCATCATGGGCACAGATCTTCGTGCAGGTCTTGCAGCCAACGCACAGCTTTTGCTTTACGAAAGGCTTGCCGGAGTTGTGCTGTTCCATCTTGCCGGCACGGCTGCCGCAGCCCATGCCGATGTTTTTCAGTGTGCCGCCCATACCGGCCTGCTCATGACCCTTGAAGTGGGTCAGGGAGATGAACACATCGGCATCCATAACGGCGCGGCCGATCTTGGCAGCCTTAACATACTCGCCGCCCTCCACAGGGACTTCAACCTCGTCGTTACCCTTCAGACCGTCGGCAATGATAACATGGCAGCCGGTGGTAAAAGGATTAAAACCGTTGGTATAAGCAGACTCAATGTGATCCAGAGCGTTCTTTCTGCCACCGACATACAGGGTGTTGCAGTCAGTCAGGAAAGGCTTGCCACCCTGATCTTTCACCAGATCGGCAACCACTTTTGCCCAGTTGGGACGTAAATAAGCCATGTTGCCGGGTTCACCGAAGTGCAGCTTGATGGCCACAAATTTGCCGTCCATGTCAATGTCACCGAAACCGGCAGTCATGATAAGACGGGCCAGCTTCTGTTGGAGGTTTTCACGGAAAGAGGGGCAGCGGAAATCAGTAAAATAGACTTTCGAAGTGTTCGCCATAACAAATGCTCCTTTTCTTTCTCTCAAAAGTATGGGGGAATACGAAAATCAGTCTAAATCAATGGAAATATGATCGGTGCCGTGCGCATTAAATTCGGACAAATAGGTATCAATGCGTTCCATCAAAGCACTGTAGTTTTCTCGGGACAGCGGCTCATCAAAATCCCGAAGGGCCAGTTCTTCGGCCAGGATCTCATAGAATACAATATCTTCGTATTGCTCGATGGCCTCATGGATTCCGCCTTCCGCAAAGCGACGGGAGGGGATCAATTCGCCCTGATACAATTCAACCAATTTGCTCATTTTCTGTTGCAGGCAATGGGAAAACACAAGACCTTCTACCTGGTCGTATTCTTTGATACGGTCATCTCCACGGGTAGAGTTCATGACCCAATTTCCTATGTACACAAGATCCAGCAGGTACCGGAACTGCTGGTCAGTCAGTTCGATTTTCACGGGATTTACCTCCTTGCCCGTACGATTGAAGCCATTATAACAGAGAACGGTAGGGAAATCTATATAAAAAAGAGGGTAAAAAGACTAAAATCTGACTTGCGGCAAAGACATTCTTATAGTAATATATATGAGTTAATATTATGGGTTGGTTTGCGCCCAAAAGGAGAGAAGCGGTATGGATGAACGGCCTATTGGCGTGTTTGACTCTGGCCTGGGTGGCCTGACGGCGATCAAAGCGCTGCGGCAGCTCATGCCGGAAGAGTCCTTGATCTACTTCGGAGATACGGCCCGCGTTCCCTATGGCGGACGTTCTCCGGAAACCATCTTAAAATTTGCGCGGCAGGATCTGCACTTTCTGCAGACTTTCGATTTGAAAGCGGTCTTGGTCGCTTGCGGAACGGTGACGACTACATCACTGCCAATTTTGGCAAGAGAGACGAATCTGCCGATGATCGGCGTGGTGGAGCCTTCCTGCAAGCGAGCGATGGCGGCTACACGCAACAAACGGATCGGCTTGATTGCGACTCGTGCTTCGGTCCGCTCCGGGGTCTATGAAAAAACATTAAAGCAAATGGATCCAGAGATGGAAGTCTTCGGAAAAGCGTGTCCACTGTTTGTCCCTTTGGTTGAGAACGGTCGGATCCATCGCGGCGATGTCGTGATCGAGACAGTCGCGCGAGAATATCTGCAAGAACTGAAAGACGAAGGCATCGACACGTTGATTTTGGGCTGCACACATTTCCCACTGCTGAAAGATATTATTGGCGATATTATGGGCCCGCGTGTGACGCTGATCGACTCCGGCGAGGCAGCGGCGGAAGAGCTGAAGCAGCTTTTGGAAGAGTGCTTCATGCTGGCAGAGGATGCTGAGGGCGATGCGCAGTTTTATGTCAGCGATCAGGCGGCGGATTTTGAGCAGATCGCAGAGGTATTCCTGGGCGAGGGTATGACCCACGCTGCAAGGAGGATCGACATTGGACAGTATTGAGCAGATTCCGGTGGTGCTCTCTGTGCGGGGCGAGCAGTATTATGAAGGCATTGACCCCGATGAAACGGAATTGATGACCGAGGCTATCATGGAAGTGTCTGAGGACGGGATCCGTATCTTCTATGAGGAGAGTAGCCTGACCGGCATGGAGGGAACGACCACGACCTATCTCATCAGCGGCCCACGGGTGACGCTGCTGCGGCAGGGAACGGTAGAGTCCCAAATGGTTTTTGAAGAAGGACGGCAGCATACGTCCCTGTATGGCACACCTTACGGTGAGTTGACCGTGGATATCCAGACCAGCAGACTCCGGCATAATCTGACGGAGCGGGGCGGCGTCATGGAGATTCGTTATTCCATTGCGGTGGAGCATGTGGTAACAGGGCGCAACTGTATCAAAGTCCACGTGAGAAGAAAATAAACCAGGAGAGGTTACAAAAGATATGATTAACATGATACAAAAGGCGAAGGATCAGGCAGCTGCCCTGACCATGGCGGCATATGCGGCAGCTGTTGCCGATGGTACTCTGCCTCAGGCAGAGGTCAAGACGGCCCCTGTGGAGATCCCCAAGGATACCTCCAACGGCGACTATACCACCACGTTTGCCATGGCAGCAGCCAAAGCACTGCATCAGGCACCCCGCGCCATCGCACAGGCGTTGCTGGACCATATGGACTTGGAAGGCAGCTACTTTACCTCTGCTGAGATCGCAGGCGCAGGTTTCCTGAACTTTCGGCTGAACGGTAGTTGGTATCAGGGTGTACTGGAGGCTGTGGAGTCCGAGGGCACTGCCTACGGTACCAATGACGGCTTGCAGGGTAAGAAGTATATGGTGGAGTTCGTTTCCGCCAACCCCACCGGTCCTATGCACATGGGCAATGCCCGCGGCGGCGTGTTGGGTGACACTCTGGCGGCTGTGCTGGAGGCCTGCGGTGCCGATGTAAGCCGTGAGTTCTACGTGAACGACGCTGGTCATCAGATCGATAAGTTTGCTCACTCCATTGAAGCCCGCTATTTGCAGATCATTCAGGGCGAGGAAAATGTTCCGTTCCCGGAGGATGGCTATCAGGGCGGCGATATCAAGGATCTGGCTCAAGCCTATTACGATGCGCATGGCGAGGAACTGCTGAACGTCTCTGCAGAGGAGCGCCAGGCAAAGCTGGCGGAGTTCGGCCTCAGCGTCAACCTGCCCAAGATGAAGAGTGATTTGCAGCGCTATAAGATCAACTATGATACCTGGTTCTACGAGTCCACGCTGCATGAGAGCAATTATGTGGCTGAAACGGTGAACATGCTGTCTGAGAATGGTTGGACGTATGAGCAGGAGGGGGCTTTGTGGCTGCGTACCGCTGACATTATGCGCCAGAATCTGCTGAAAGCCGGCAAGAAGCAGGAAGATGTGGAAAAGCTGGACTTGAAGGACGATGTATTGCGCCGTGCCAACGGTTTCTACACCTACTTTGCCGCAGATATTGCCTACCACCGCAACAAGTTTGCAGTTCGTGGCTTTGATAAGGTCATCAACATTTGGGGCGCGGACCATCACGGTCATGTGGCTCGGCTGAAAGGTGCTTTGGATGCTCTGGATCTCAACGGTACCGAGCGTCTGGACATCGTGCTGATGCAGTTGGTGAAACTGTTGCGCGACGGTGAACCCGTCCGCATGAGCAAGCGCACCGGCAAGGCCATCGCATTGGCGGATCTGTTGGATGAGATCAGTGTGGACGCCGCTCGTTGGTATTTCAACGCCAAGCCTGACACGCAGATGGAATTTGACCTGGGCCTGGCTGTTCGAGAGGATAGTGAGAACCCGATCTACTATGTGGAGTATGCGCATGCTCGTATCTGCTCTTTGCTGAAAGCACTGGCAGAGGATGGCTTGTCTGTACCCAAACAGGCTGATGTGGACATGTCCGTACTGAGCAGTGAATCTGAAATTGCTTTGATCAAGCAGTTGTCTCAGTATTGTGAGGAGATCAAGCTGGCTGCCCGTGACTATGATCCCAGCCACATCAACCGCTACCTGCAGGAACTGGCTGCCTGCTTCCATCGTTTCTACAATGCCTGCCATATCCGCGGCGAGGAGGCCCATGTGGCCGCTGCCCGGTTGAAACTGGCAGACGACACCCGCATCGTCCTGAAAAACGGTTTGCATCTCATCGGTGTGGATGCTCCGGAAAAGATGTAAGCATAAACCGATTTCATACGCATAAAATAAGCCTGCGGCATTGCGCCGCAGGCTTTTTTGATTGGGAGGGAAGGAAAATGCGGAGAAAATTGTTGCTGTGGGAGATCATCGGATTTGTTGTGGTAGGGGTGCTGGGCGCCTTGGGCCATTTTCTCTTTGCGTGGAGTGGAAAAAATCCGCTTGTTGCGGCTTTTGCGGCAGTCAATGAATCTGCTTGGGAGCATATGAAACTGCTATTTTTCCCCACGTTCCTTTTTTCGGGTGTGCAAATCGGCATACAGGGCCGGTACTACCCAAATTTTCTGGCTACCCGCTGCATCAGTCTGCTAACAGGATTACTCCTGATTCCAATCATCTTTTATACCTATTCCGGTGCGCTGGGTTGGCGAGTGGAATGGTTTGATGTTCTGATTTTCTATCTGGCGGATGCCGGTATGTTTTTACTGGATTATTATTTGCTGCGGCGGGGACATATGACATCGCTCTGGCAGCAGCTGTTGGGGTTGCTGATTCTGTGGGCTATCGCATTTGCTTTCGTCTGGTGTACGTTCCAGCCGATTCATCTGGACCTGTGGAGAGATCCGCTGACGGGACGATTTGGCATTGTTTGAGGTCAGGCAAACAGTTCGCAAAGCACATAAAGGATGGGCTGGTGCAGCAGATACACAACCAAAGAGTATCGACCCATCCAACTGATAACCGGCAGTTTGATATTGATCGGAATTCGCTCCGGCAGTGCAAGGCGATATAGGAAATAGCCCGTCCAGAACAAAAACAGCCACGGCAGCAGGGAGAAGTAGTCCGAAGAAATAAAACTGGGAGCAGGAAAGCCCAGAAACGCCGTAAACAGATTGCGATACCAAGAGATAGGCAGTTTGCAGAAACGGATTTTTTCAAAACCGAGATATCCAATATTGACATTACGCAGCAAGAAAAACAGTGCAAAACTGCCGATAACGCCTGCTTTTGCAGGGATCCGTTGGAAAAGTGAATGCAGGGGGATCGTCAGCAGGGCGGCAGTGCCCAGGAAAGTCAATACACCGAACAAAATGGGTTCTTCCGGCATTATGACCAGCGTAACGGCACTAACCACAGCGCCGCCGAAAAACGCCATCAGGCCACGCTTCATGGGGTTGCGGCCCATTTGCCAGCAGTAGCCGGAGAGTAAGATGAATGTCCAGCAGATGCTTTGCTGCCATACATAGGCACCGAAGGAACGATACCAGTCCCAGTTTCGCCCGTACAGGTAAACCAAGTCCCAACAGCCGTGAAAGGCAATCATGCTGATGAGTGTCAGTCCCCGCAGGGTGTCTAAGCTGTGCTGCCGTGTTCGCTGCATAAAAGATTCTCCTTTTTGCGTTTTTTTTAGAATACCCCCAAAAAGGAGCAGTGACAAGGAAAATCTCTCCAAAAACTTGAAATAAAGCACACGCTGTGATACAGTAACTTAGAATTTATAAATTACGAAAGAGAGGCACACTATGGCCACCCTGAAAGAAGAGATTACCCGCCGCCGGACTTTTGCCATCATCTCCCACCCCGACGCCGGTAAAACCACATTGACGGAAAAGTTCCTGCTGTACGGCGGCGCGATCGCCCAGGCTGGTGAGGTCAAGGGCAAACGAGCCAAGGCTGCTACATCCGACTGGATGGAAATTGAGAAACAGCGTGGTATTTCCGTTACATCATCCGTGATGCAGTTCCAGCACGATGGCTTTTGCATCAACATTCTGGATACCCCGGGCCACCAGGACTTCTCTGAGGATACCTACCGTACCCTGATGGCTGCGGACAGCGCCGTCATGGTCATCGACGGCGCCAAGGGCGTTGAGCCCCAGACTCGCAAACTGTTCAAAGTGTGCGCCCTGCGTCATATTCCGATTTTTACCTTTATCAATAAGATGGACCGTGAGACCCGTGATCCGCTGGAATTGTGCGAGGAAGTGGAGCGGGAACTGGGCATTGATACCTACGCTGTGAACTGGCCCATCGGCTGCGGCAAGGAGTTTGCCGGCGTGTATGACCGGGAAAAGAGCCGCATCCTGTTCTTTGAGGGAGAGGGCAAGGGCAAAAAGGCTTCTACGACCGAAGTGGAGTTGGATAGCCCTGATCTGGAGTCCATGATCGGTGCCGAACGTGCTGAAGTGCTGCGTGACGAAGTGGAACTGCTGGGCGCCGGTCGTGAATTTGACATGGAAGCCGTTCGCAACGGCACACTGTCCCCTGTGTTTTTTGGTTCCGCTCTGACCAATTTCGGTGTGGAGCCTTTCCTGGAGGAGTTCCTCCGCATGACCACTGCCCCCCTCAGCCGTGTATCCGATGCTGGGGAAGTGGATGCGTTTAGCGGGGATTTCTCTGCATTTGTCTTTAAGATCCAGGCAAACATGAATAAGGCACATCGTGACCGTCTGGCATTTATGCGCATCTGCTCCGGTAAGTTTGAACGGGATCAGGAGTATTTCCACGTGCAGAGCGGAAAGAAGATGCGCCTTTCCCAGCCCCAGACCATGATGGCGGCAGAACGTGAGATCGTGGAAGAGGCCTATGCCGGCGACATTATCGGCGTATTCGACCCCGGTATGTTCTCCATCGGTGATACCATTACCGTTCCGGGCAAGAAGTTCCGTTATTCCGGCATCCCCACCTTTGAACCGGAGCATTTCATGCGTGTGTCTCCCAAGGATACCATGAAGCGTAAACAGTTCATCAAGGGCACGGAGCAGATCGCACAGGAAGGTGCCATCCAGATCTTCAAGATCCCCGGTGCCGGTATGGAGGAAGTGATCGTCGGCGTGGTCGGTACGCTGCAGTTTGATGTGTTCGAGTACCGCATGAAGAGTGAGTACGGTGTGGACCTGCACATGATGGGTCTGCCTTATGATCATCTGCGTTTGATCACGGAATGCCCCTGCAGACCGGAGGAGTTGGTGCTTTGCACCGGCAGCGCTGTGCTGGAGGATTTCCACGACCGTCTGCTGGTGGCCTTTGGCGGCGAGTGGAGCGTTGGTTTCCTGACCAAGCATAATCCGGGGTTGGTGTTGGCGGATTCGTTGTCTGTGTAAACATACCTATTATAAATTATAAAAACGAATGCGTCTGCTCTTGACGGGTGGACGCATTCGTTGTATCTTAAAGGAGAAATATGGGCATTTGCCCAAAGATTGAGGAGGAACTTATCATGGGTTGTTTCTATTGCGATGAGCATCATGAGGGCCGTGAGGCTATTATGTTTAAGGTCGGCGAGATGAAGGCTGGCGTTCTGTATCTGTTCAAGGATCAGGCTCATAAGGGCCGCTGCGTTGTGGCTCTGAAGAACCACAAGAAGGAGCTGTGCGAGTGCACCGCTCAGGAGTGCGCTGATTTCGCTGAGGATATCGCACGCGCTTCCGGCGC
Source organism: Oscillibacter sp. (assembly GCA_024404295.1). Classification (GTDB taxonomy): domain Bacteria; phylum Bacillota; class Clostridia; order Oscillospirales; family Oscillospiraceae; genus Oscillibacter. Next base: position 4,840 of record JAKSQE010000018.1, on the reverse strand, counting down.
TGTCAAGGAGCTGTGGGGCTGCACCAAGCTGAATCTGGCTTCTTTCGGCGACACCAATCCCCATCTGCATTTCCATATCGTTCCCAAGTATGAGGGCGGCTTTGAGTTTGGCGGCAACTTCCAGATCACCAATCCTGAGCCCGTTCTGCTGAGTGATGCAGAGTATCAGGAAATGATCGATGCTCTGAAGGCAAAGCTGGGCCTGTAAGAATTGAGCACCATAAAGCAGAGAGGCATGCCTCTCTGCTTTTTTCTGAAAAAGTGCAGGCGGTACCGGTATGATTCGCTCGATGGCAGAAAAAAGGTGCGAGATTACCCCATCACCGTGTGGTTCCTATGAATCACGAAAAAAAATTAGAAATTTTATGAAAAACAGAGAAAAAACTATTGACATTTTCAGGACTATCTTTTATGATAAACAAGTCCGTGTGACGGAAGTATTCTGCACATGGATACTGCGATGAACCGGGAGATTGCTCCGCAAGGAGGTAACTTCCGGGGAGTATGTCCGATAATCGGGCGGCTGAGAAGTCCTATGCGTAGCGTAGATCGCCACGCCATGGATATGTACCGGCCAGCGATGCGCCGGTATTTTTCATGAGCGGGAATGATACGCACGGTAAAGCGTATAGAAATGTCTCTCGCCGTAGGTCGTCGAGACTAAGTGAACAACCTACGAAATTCAGGAGGAAAACAAACCATGGCACAGAAGGAAATGATCCGCATTCGTCTGAAGGCCTATGACCACCAGGTCATCGACCAGAGCGCAGAGAAGATTGTCGAGACCGCTAAGCGCACCGGCGCTGAGGTTTCCGGCCCCATCCCTCTGCCCACCAAGAAAGAGGTCGTCACCATCCTGCGCGCTGTTCATAAGTATAAGGACAGCCGTGAGCAGTTTGAGCGTCGTACCCACAAGCGTCTGATCGACATCACCAAGTCCAGCCCCAAGACCGTTGAGGCTCTGATGGCTCTGGAGCTGCCCGCTGGCGTTGAGATCGAGATCAAGCTGTAATCCCAGTCGCAATACCTTATTTAATATTGTTTGCTACCCAATGCTCATCACTTGCGAGATGAGCGGGTCACGTCGGCAGAGCAATGCGGTTACCCACCGTATCTAAGCCGACCAATAACCTAAACAGGAGGAAATACACAATGAAGGCAATCATCGGCAAAAAAGTGGGCATGTCCCAGATTTTTGACGAGAACGGCCACGTGATCCCCGTCACTGTCATTGAGGCGGGTCCTTGCACGGTCGTTCAGAAGAAGACTTCCGAAAAGGAAGGCTACGAGGCAGTTCAGCTCGGTTACGAGGATGTTACCGAGAAGAAGCTGTCTAAGGGCGAGATGGGCCACCTGAACAAGGCTGGCGTTTCTCCCAAGAAGTTCCTGCGCGAGTTCAACCTGGACAATGCTGCCGAGCTGAACATCGGCGACATCGTGAAGGCTGACACCTTCGCTGTTGGTGATTTCGTTGACGTCACCGGCATCAGCAAGGGTCATGGCTACCAGGGTGTTATCAAGCGTTGGGGCGCACAGCGCACTCCTACCAGCCACGGCGGCGGCCCTGTCCATCGTCACGCTGGTTCTATGGGCTCCTCCACTGATCCTTCCCGTATCTTCAAGGGCAAGATCGGTGCCGGCCACATGGGCGTTGACCAGGTCACCGTCCAGAACCTGACTGTTGTCAAGGTTGATCCCGAGCTGAATATGCTGGTTGTTTGCGGTGCCATCCCTGGCCCCAAGGGCGGTCTGGTGACCATCAAGTCCACCGTCAAGGTCCACAAGGCAAAGCAGGCAGGCGCCGATATCAGCAAGAACCCGCAGAAGGCTTCCGGCCGCAATCCCCAGAAGGCTTCCGCCAGAACGAAATAAGAAAGGGGTGCTTAAGTAATGTCTACGATCAAAGTTTTGAACATGGCCGGCGCAGAAGTCGGTACTGTGGAACTGAACGATGCTATCTTTGGCGTCGAGCCCAACGCAGTCGTTGTGCATGAGGTTGTCAAGAATCACTTGGCAAACTGCAGACAGGGCACCCAGAGCGCTCTGACTCGTGCAGAGGTCTCCGGCGGTGGCAGAAAGCCTTGGCGCCAGAAGGGCACCGGCCACGCTCGTCAGGGCAGCACTCGTGCTCCTCAGTGGACTCACGGCGGTATCGTGTTCGCACCCAAGCCCCGTGATTACAGCTATGTGCTGAACAAGAAGGTGAAGCGCCTGGCTCTGAAGTCCGTCCTCTCCGCTAAGGTGGCTGAGGGCAAGCTGGTTGTGATCGACTCCATCAAGATGGACGCCATCAAGACCGCTGACTTCCGCAAGTTCCTGAACGCTGTGAACGTTGACAGCAAGGCTGTCGTCGTTACTCCCGCTGTTGACACCGTGGTTGTCAAGAGCGCACGCAATATCCCCGGCATCGTGACCACTCCCGCTGCTCAGCTGAATGTCTATGACATCGTGAATGCTCAGTATCTGGTTGTTGATCGCTCTGCCCTTGCTACTATCGAGGAGGTGTACGCATAATGACCGCTTACGATATCGTTATTCGTCCCATCATCACCGAGCGCGCCATGGCCGGCTCTGCCGACAAGAAGTACGTCTTCGAGGTTGCTAAGGACGCTGGTAAGATCGAGATCAAGAAGGCTGTTGAGGAGATCTTCGGTGTGAAGGTCGCTTCCGTCAACACCCTGAACGTGCCCGGCAAGGCAAAGCGCATGGGCGCTGGCCGTCCCGGCATGACCAAGAGCTGGAAAAAGGCTTATGTGCAGCTGACCAGCGACTCTAAGACCATCGAGTTCTTCGAGGGTATGGTCTAAGGAAGGAGTAAAGCAGAATGTCTATTAAAACTTTTAAGCCGACGACTCCTTCCCGCCGTCAGATGACGGTGTCTGGTTTCGACGGCATCGACAAGAAGGCAAAGCCCGAGGCTTCTCTGGTTGAAACCCTGCAGAAGCACGCTGGCCGTAACAGCTACGGCCGCATCACCGTTCGTCATCGTGGCGGCGGCAACAAGCGTAAGTATCGTATCATCGATTTCAAGCGCGACAAGATGGGCTCTGCAGTTGTTATCAACCTGCAGTATGACCCCAACCGCAGCGCTAACATCGCTCTGATCGAGTACGAGGATGGCGAGCGTCGCTACATCCTGGCTCCTGTTGGCCTGAAGGCTGGTCACAAGATCATGACCGGTCCCGATGCCGATATTCTGCCCGGCAACGCACTGCCCATCGCCAACATTCCCGTTGGTACTGAGATTCACAACATCGAGCTGCATCCCGGCAACGGTGCTCAGCTGGTTCGCGCCGCTGGTACTGCTGCTCAGCTGATGGCTAAGGAAGGCAACGATGCTCAGATCCGTATGCCCTCCGGCGAGGTCCGTATCGTTCGTACCAACTGCTATGCCACTATTGGTCAGGTTGGTAACACCGATCACGAGAACATCAACATTGGTAAGGCTGGCCGTAAGCGTCACATGGGTTGGCGTCCCACCGTTCGCGGTAGCGTTATGAACCCCAATGACCACCCCCACGGTGGTGGTGAGGGCCGCGCTCCTGTCGGTCGTCCCGGCCCTGTTACTCCTTGGGGTAAGCCCGCTCTGGGCTACAAGACCCGCAAGGGCAAGAATCCTACCAGCAAGTTCATCGTGAAGCGTCGTAACGAAAAGTAAGGAGGCAAAGGTAATATGAGCAGATCTGTTAAGAAAGGCCCTTATGTTGCCCCCGAGCTCCTGAAGCGCGTTGAGGCAATGAACGAGAAGAACGAGAAGAAGGTCCTGAAGACCTGGAGCCGTAGCTCCACCATCTTCCCCGCCTTCGTTGGTCACACCATCGCTGTCCACGACGGTCGTAAGCATGTGCCCGTGTATGTCCAGGAGGACATGGTCGGCCACAAGCTGGGTGAGTTCGCTCCCACCCGTACCTTCCGTGGTCATACGAAATAATAAAGGAGGATGCTGAACATGGAAAACAAGACTGCTAAGGCTTATCTGCGTTATGTCCGCATCTCTCCCCGCAAGATTCAGATCGTCTGCGATCTGATCCGCGGCAAGGACGCCGGCACTGCCATGGCGATCCTGATGCAGACTCCCAAGGCTGCTTCTGAGCCTCTGATGAAGCTCCTGAAGTCCGCCTGTGCAAACGCTGAAAACAATTTCGGCATGGATCCCGCCAACCTGGTGGTTTCCGAGGTGTTTGCAACCCCCGGCCCCATTCTGAAGCGCATTATGCCCCGCGCTCAGGGCCGTGCTTATCGTATCAACAAGCGCACTTCTCACGTCACCCTGGCTGTGACGGAAAAGGCATAAGAAAGGGAGGAGACAGTTTATGGGACAGAAAGTTAATCCCCATGGCCTGCGCGTGGGCGTCATCAAAGACTGGGATTCCCGTTGGTATGCCAGTGAAGAGAAGGTCGGCGACCTGATCGTTGAGGATCAGAAGATCCGTAAGTATCTGAAGAAGGCTCTGTTTGGTGCCGGCGTTGCTAAGATCGAGATCGAGCGCGCTAACGACACCGTCACCGTCTTCCTGAACTGCGCCCGTCCCGGTGTTGTCATCGGCAAGGGCGGCGAGCAGATCGAGCAGTATCGTGCTGCAGTCGAGAAGCTCATCGGCAAGAAGGTGAAGCTGAACATCGTCGAGGTCCGTAACCCCGATATGGATGCTCAGCTGGTTGCTGAGAACATTGCTCAGCAGCTGGAGAAGCGTATCTCTCACCGCCGCGCTATGAAGAACGCTATGGCTCGCGCCATGCGTGCTGGCGCTAAGGGTATCAAGTGCTGCTGCTCTGGTCGTCTGGGCGGCCGCGAGATCGCTGGCGTTGAGCACTATCATGAGGGCACTATCCCCCTGCA
>JAKSQE010000017.1 GCA_024404295.1 Oscillibacter sp. | reverse complement strand
GACGGCGGGCAGCGTCTTGATGCCCCACCAGGCATCGTAATCATCGGGGAAGGGGTGGAAGTTAAACCAAGGAGCATAGGGAGAATCCGGGCTTTGCGCTGCGCCAACTTCGTCCTTATACCAGCCGTCTGCGTTAAAATAGCGACTCTGGGAACCGGTGTGATTGAAAACACCGTCCAAAACCACGCGCATACCACGCTTTTTGGCCTCTGCGCAAAGTTCCTTGAAATCTTCCTCTGTGCCAAGCATGGGGTCAATTTTAAAATAATCCGCTGTATTGTAGCGGTGGTTGGAGGCTGCTTCAAAGATGGGGCAGAAATAAATCGTAGAAACGCCCAGTCCAGACAGCTCGTCCAGTTTGGAAATGACTCCCTTCAGAGAGCCGCCGTAGTAATCACGGCAGCGGACCTCGCCATCGGGTTCCGGCTTCCAGGAGGGCACATCACTCCAATCCTCGTGTACCCAGCGGTTTCCGATCATTTGACGGACATCAGGCAGTTCTGTGCGACAAAAACGGTCAGGAAAAATCTGATAGGTAACTCCGTCACCAAACCAATAGGGAGTATGGTTCTTTTCATAAACGGTGATTTGCCATGCGGCAGGCTCTCCGGCACTATGGTAACCGGTTCTGTCTAAAATATAACGGCTACCATCCAGTTTCCAGAAATAGAAGTAATACCAAATGAGCTCCGGCTCCGCAGGAGCATTTAACGTAATGGAGAAGCGAACACGCTCGGCTTCCGGTCCGTCACAGGTCAGGTCGATCTCTGTTTCAGTGGCGGCAAATTCCCGATGCAGTACCAGAATGCATCGGTTAAAGTTCTCACACGCCAGAGGACGGACATGCAGCGTAAAAGGTTCTCCGCATGCCACTGCACCGAAAGGTGACTTACATGCCGTGCAGCGGGGGTCAAATACAAAGGGCTCTGCCATAATCTCTCTCCTTCTATGTGCCAATAAAACGCTTAACTCAACAAAGCGTTTTCCGGCAGGATTACTGCGCCAATTTGGTCAGCAGTAAAATATGCGTTAAGAATTTCAACTGCGGCGGATGCCAGATTTGCACCGGCAGTTGCTTTTTCGATCACAACGGCTACGGCGATTTCGGGATCTTCATAGGGGGCAAAGCAAACAAACACACCGTTATTGGTAATGTTAGCGCCGACCTGTGCCGTACCGGTTTTTGCACCGGCAGAAACGACACACTTTGTAAATTGATTGTACACAGAGCCGCCGGGTCTGGTGTATCCCAACATGCCTTTTTTCACCGCATCCAGAGAACTGTCGGAGATATCAATCGTATTCAGAGGCTCTGTATTGCCTACGGTGACAATTTCAGAGCTGTCATAGGTCTTGACCGTTTTCAGCAAGTGCGCCTGCCGATGCTGACCGCCATTGACCAGAGTGGCAATATAGTTGGCTAATTGCAAAGGAGTATAAAGCTGGTTTGCTTGGCCGTAAGCGGCCCAGGGTGCCTGGTTTCCACCGGATTCGTTGGAAGCAAGCGTGCCTTTTGCATCGCCGATTTCAATGCCGGTAGATTGACCCAAACCAAAGCTGGACAGATATTCATTCAGAGTATCCATACCCATGCGGTAGCCCATTTCGGCAAAATAGTAGTTGCAGGAGTTGGTAATGGCAGAGGTGGCATTCATGGTGCCGTGACCGCTGCGGAGCCAGCAGTTGGTACCGCCGCTCCAGGTGGAACTGGGGTATTTCCAGTAGCCTGTGTCATAGACGGTGTCATAGACATCGACCACGCCGGATTCCAGCGCTGCAATAGCGGTGGCGGGTTTTAAGGTGGAACCGGGGGCATAGGCACCCTGTGTAGCGCGATTTAGCAGCGGCTTTGCAGGGTCGTCCCGCAGTTCGGTAAAATCTTTGCGGTAGGAGGATAAATCAAATGAAGGATAGGATGCCAGCGACAGCACTTCTCCGGTGTTGACCTTAACCACCGCTGCGCCGGCACCGCGTGTTTCCAAACCGTCTTTTGCATTCATTGCCGAAACAGTTTCTGCCAGAGCATTCTCGGTGGCTTCCTGTAATTTCAAATCAATAGTCAGTTCTACAATGTTGCCCGGCTGGGGATCAATACTATAATATTCGGCAGTAACTTTGCCGTCGCTATTGGTGGCAACCACGCGCTTGCCGTCAATGCCGCGGAGATAGGTTTCGAAGGCTTGCTCCACACCGCTTTGACCAATACGGTCATCCATAGAGTAGCCCTGTTCTTTCAATTCGTCAGTATAGTTAGAGATACTACCGACAATACCTAAAAGATGTGCGGCATAGTCGGTCTGAATTTCACGGACGGAGGCGCTGCCCACCTTGGCACCACGGTATTGTCCGTCGCTTAAAATGGAAATAAATTCCACATCAACATCGTCAGCCAACACATAAACTGCGTTGTTAGCGCCTAAAGAGCGCAGAGCCAGTTCATACTGTACGCCCAGGACGAGACGTGCATCGGCCTGAGACAGGGAAGTCGGCACAGAAAAAGCGTCTCGCATCCAAGTCATGAGCTGAATGGGGTCAATGCCCATATCCAAAAGAAGCTGATTTGTCAGCTGGGAACCTTTGAGTCGATCAATGGGAGCGCTGATGGGGCTATCCGATTCGGAAGAGCGATTGGCGGAAAACAATCGCTTCAGAGTTGCTTTCCAACCGGAAGCAACCGGTTCTTCTGTTTCTTCGGCTGCATCATCTACTGCCTCTAATAATTCCGGATTGGTTAATAAATAGGAGGAAATTGCGGATTTTGCAGGTTTTAAGCTCTTCAAATAGGAGAGAAATTGCCTTTTTTCGTTGGAGGTCAACTGATCCACCTGGAAGGAATAGGGTGCAGTTTGATCAATGGGTAAGTGATCTGCACATTCAACATTCTGACTTTGGCAAAGCTGCAGCAGCCGCAAAATGGCCTCATTTTTGTCAGTTCCTTTTGGGAGCAGATTGCTGTCAAAGGTCAGACTATATGTGGAGCGGTTGGCAACCAGTGTCCGCCCGGCGCGGTCGGTAATGATACCACGGGAAGCCGTAACGGCTTTGCTGCGGGTGATAGAGGTAACAGAGAGGTCCAGATATTCATCGTGGTGAACAATTTGAATACTGAAAAGCTCCACCAAAAAGGCGACCAATACCGCCAATAAAATGGCAGATAAGGCATACAACCGAACAAATTGTGATTTGCGTTGAATCATAGCGGCTCCTAAAAAAGTTAGTCGTCCTGATGGACGGTACGGTAGACCCAACCGAACAGCGGGGTGATCAGGAGAATCAGAGGAAGGGTAATACAGAACTCACGAACGCCTACCCATGCTGCAGCGCGCCATGCAGCCTGATTCTGCGCCCAGAAAACAATGGTGTGAAACAGATCCGTTAGAAAGAACGACACCATTGTGGCAAATAGCGAACAGAGTAAGCCTACTGGAATCAGGTTGCGGGATATAAAACCGGCGCAAAATCCCACAAAGGGAAAAATAAGCGTATAAAAACAGGGAATCGGGGCGGGTAAGAGCAAATCGCTGAGAACACCAAATACTAAGCCATATGCGGAGCCAAAAAGGGGTCCTTCCATGGTGGAGGGAATGGCGACAATCAGCGGGTAGAGAAACGGAATCAAACCCCAAATATGCAAACGATTCAAAACCAACCACTGTACAAACATACAGAGCAGTCCTGCGGCGCAGTAAAGAGTCCATTTAAAAATTGTAGCAGTACGGGCCAGCATAGGGTTGAAACTCCTTTCTCAAAAATGAACGAGTGCTTTGTGTGTTAGCTTTGGATCTCGAAGGACTTAATCACACACACTCTGGTTAGATCCTCCAATGCTGCTGCAGGAGACAAAAGCGCATATGAAGCTGCTCCAGAATCATCCGTTTTCACTTCCTGTACAGAGCCGATGACCAGATCGGGCGGCAAAAAGCCACCTAAACCAAGGGTAACGATCAAATCTCCGGGCATTAGCTGACAGTTGTCGGGCAAATAATCCAAGCGAAGCAATCCATCGCTCATCAGGGAAAAGCTTCCCTGAGCCACGCAGATGTCTTCTGTTCGAAAGACTTTGGCACCAATGGAAGTGTCGGTATCAATAATATTTAGTACCGTAGACCAACTTGCGCCCACAGAACTGATAAGACCCACCAGATTTCCGCTTTCATCAATCACACAGTCGCCCACTTCGATCCCGTGGCTCGTGCCCTTGTTTAACGTTAGCGTTGAGGCCCAGTTTGAAGTGCTGCGCTCGGTAATCAAAGCGGTTTCAAAGTCGCTGAGATCACGGCGCTGCTGCTGAAGACCCAGCAGATCCCGGAGAAAGGCATTTTCTTCGCTGTCTGCACGGGCCTGACGAATTTCGCTTTCCATTTTGGCGATCTGCTGCTTCAGGGCCTCGTTTTCTGCTTGCAAATCTGTTGTGTCCCGATAATAATTTTGCTTGTCTTCTACCCAGCTGCTGACTGCCGTACGGGCGGAGCGAAAAGGAGAAGCAAGCGTATTGGCAATGTTTTCTAAAGGGGAAGAAGTGGCACTGAAATAAGACAGCATAGCCAACGCCACGGAGATGACTGCCGTGGCGGCTAAAATCCATAATCCATTGTTTTTCAGAAAATCTTTCAAGAGGAACCTCCGAAAAAAGGCTAAATTACAGTAATTCTACGCCAAAATTTGCCAGCATGCGGCTCAGCCGCAGGACAGGCAGGCCCATAACATTAAAAAAGTCGCCGTTTAGCTTTTCCACCAGCAATGCACCTTTGCCCTGCACACCATAAGCTCCGGCTTTGTCCATTGGCTCGCCGGTGGCGATATAGGCCAACAGTTCAGCAGTGGTGGCGGAACGGAAATAGACCTCGGTGGTCTCGCTTTCCGTAAGTATTTTTGCTCCCTGCCGCACGGTGACACCCGTGCAGACCGTGTGGTGGCGGCCCTGCAGATCGGTCAACATTTTCAAGGCATGGGCTTCGTCCACAGGCTTTCCCAATCGCTGGTCGTCCAGAAACACCATGGTGTCGGCGGTAATGACGATTTCATCTTCGCTGCACAGCGCTGCGGCGGCGTCGGCTTTCTTCCGGGAGATGTACTCCACCACCTGCTGGGGCGTCAAGCCGTCAGGGTAGTGTTCATCGGCATCGGGAACGCGGATGTCAAACTCCGTAATGCCGATGCGCTGCAATAATTCCTGCCGACGGGGAGAGCCGGAGGCTAAAACAATGTTTGCCATGCGCTGCCTCACTTTCCGGTGGAGCCGAAGCCGCCACGGTCGGGGGAATCCAGATGTTCCACACGGGTGAAATGCAGCGCCGGCTGGTTGCGCATAATGCGGAACTGGCAGATGCGGTCGTTCTTCTCCACCGTAATGTCTCGGGTGGCATAGGCGGGAAAGTACCACTGGTCGTTGTCGCCACGATAGGTGTAGTCCACCACACCTACAGAGTTGGTCTGCAGCAGGCCGTAATTCTTAAAGGTAGAGCTGCGAGGGGCAATATGCGCCTCGTACCCCTCCGGCAGGGCAATGGCCACGCCCAGAGGAATCAACTTGAACTCGCCGGCTTTGAGGGTCACGGTTTCCGCGGCGTGGAGATCGATCCAGTCGGATTTGCCTGCCACGTAGCACAGCTCATCAATGCCGTCCACAAAATATTTTACCTTGATTTCTTCCATGGTAAACCTCAAAAATGATAGTGATTTGTATAATAAGTGGTTAATATTACAAATGGCAATCAAAAAATGCCTTATTCTACGCCACGCTCGTACAGTCCGCGAGTAAAATCTCCCATTGCCGTTGCGCCGTCCAGATACGCTTGATAGACCTGGGCACACTGGGAGGGGGATTCTGTGGTGAAGCGTAAACGGGCATATGCAAGACCGAGCCGTTTCCACTCCGGCTTATCAGCGAGCCACAGTGGCTTGCTGTTCTGTACTTCGGTTCGGTGGCCGTAAGAGCACAGCAGGGGGAATTGGGCACCGGTACGGTCGGAAAGATAATTGGGGCCGTCAGGACGGCATCCGCATGCATTCTCCACCAGACAGTTTTCTGTGATCATCAGCGGCAGGCGGCCGTAGACGATAGCCTCTGCGGGAATGACTTTTTGCAGGTCACGGATCTGAGCAAAGCGTAACTCAAAAGACACGCAGGCAGAAGAAAGGCCCTTTTGCTGCAAATAATCCATGGCATGGCTATTAAACACGTTCAGACCGTAGTCTCCGTAAATTGTAAAGGGGAAATCTCTTACAAGAGATAGGTGGCCGATATTGCCGATCAGCACACCGGTCACACCCAGTTTGGATACCTTTTCCAGCATGGAACGGAGTTCCGGCTCATTTTTGTCCCGCCAGACGCGAGGTAGAATGGCGCACCATATACCGCTGTATTGCGGCAGAGCCTGAAATGCTGCCAACAGCTCCAGCGGCACATCCATTCGTGCAGGCGAAAAGGGGAGAACAGCATTGAGCTGTGCCGCAGAGGTCACGGAAACAGTAAATTCCGGAGTAGAGACAGAATGATCCGTGTCCGGCAGTTCGGGCAGCGGCAATTCCCGCCGCTCCGGCACAGCGCAGCGGGCAGTTTCCAATGCGCTGAGTGCGTCACGACGCAAAGCATTGATGGCGCTGGCAGGGAGAGAGAGCCCCTCTTCCACAGCGGCGGATACCGACACACAACGGAAAGCTGTTCCGCCGGTCTTGTTCAAGCGCATCTCCACTTCCTCTGCAGTAATGGAGCGATTGCGAGCCGTTTCCGGCACAGAGCCGGAAACCGTTACCAAGTGACCGTCCTCATCGGAGACGGTCAAGGTCGCAGGCTGAGAAGCCATAATAGTACAGCGGAAGGTTACAGGGACCGTCCGCAAATCATCTTTTTCATAAAGAGCCTTTGCCTCAGCAAAGAGTTCTTTCGGGTCGGGTGCATTTTCAGGACGGGTGCCAAACATGCCGGCGCCGTGTTTGCCCAACCAGTACCAGTCGGTAAAGCCAGAGCGGGAAAAGGCCTGCTCCAGTTCGTTCCATTCCGCCATGGTGGGCTGACGGTGTTCCGCCAATAGTCGGGCGTAAATGCGGCTGATAACTGCCACATATTCCGGCCGCTTCATGCGGCCCTCCAATTTCAGGCAGGCAACGCCCATTTCCTCCATCTCGACGATGTTGCGAGCAAGACAACTGTCCTTCAAACTCAGAGGATAGCCTCCCTTAGCAGGACCGTTGACCCCATAGGGCAAACGGCAGGGCTGCGCGCATCGACCGCGGTTGCCGCTACGCTGACCGATCAAGGCGCTCATTTCGCACTGACCGGAATAGCACATACACAGAGCGCCATGGCCAAAAATCTCGATTTCAGCAGGGCAGTTTTCGCAAATCGCCGCAGTGTCCTCTGCGGAGCATTCCCGTGCAATGACCACCCGCTCGCAGCCATCATTGGCGACCTCACAGGCGCCGCCGGAGGTGAAAACGCTCATCTGGGTGCTGGCGTGGAGGGGCAGATCAGGGAACGCCTTGCGGAGCACATCGAAAAGCCCCCAATCCTGCACCAGGATGGAGTCAATGCCCAGTCGGGCAGCTTGCCGTGCCGTTTCCACAGCATGGGGAAGTTCCCGATCCGTCAGCAGAGTGTTTAAGGTCAAAAAGACCCGAACTCCTCGAACATGGCAATATTGCAGTGCTTCGGAAAATTCCTCGTCGGAAAAATTCTTGGCGTTGCGGCGGGCATTAAAGTCGCCCCAGCCAAGGTATACCGCTCCGGCACCGTTTTGCACAGCGGCACGGAGGGATTCCGGTGATCCTGCAGGGGAGAGCAGTTCCAAAGCCATTAGCGATTCTTCTGCTGCAGGCGGAAGAGTTCACGCTTCAGATCGCTGACCTCAGCCTGGGCACGGTTGGCATCGTCCAGATAACCTTTGATCTGTGCACGGAGAGCCTCGGCTGCAGCCTGCGCCTTAAACAACTCGTCAGCAATATTAGCAGCGGTCAGAACGGCGGCATCGGTGCGACCAACCTTTGCGGTCTGCATAATCTCCGTCATTTTTTCGTCCACATAAGCGCCGACCTTATTCATATAAGAAGGAGCTTCGTCCGCAATAAAGGTATATTCCTCACCACAAATACTCATGACGACTCGATTTGCCATGGTAAATTCCTCCCATTTCTTTGTTTTTCGGGTCAATGTCGATACTGTACCCATTTTTACAGCTTGAAGTATACCACAACCTGTTGGGAAGTGCCAGAGAATTTCCAAATAGAAACGAAAAAGTTTACAACTTTCTGCGAAAAAATCGTGCGAAGTCACATCTTGTAGCCATGGGAAAATTCGTGTAGAATAATAAGACCTATAAATTTAGAAGAGGGAGGGAGCGCTATGGCCAGCATCTTGGTTCACACCGGGGACGAATCTGTTACGCTGACAGCGCAGGCAGTCCGTAAGCTGCTGGAAAAAGGAAACGGCGATGCTGCATTGCTGTATTTAGCGCTCCTGCGCCACCACGGCGAGGTGCAGCCTCGTGCATTGGCCGGCGAATTACGCTGGGAAAAAGGTCGTATCGAATCGGCAGAAGCTGCCCTGCGGGATTTGGGCCTGTTAGCACCGGCAGCGGAGCAAATTCTTGAGCCGGCGGATGAGCGGCCTACCTATCAGCGGGAGGATATCATTCAGCGGATGGAGGAGAGCGCAGAATTCCGCCGTCTGACTGAAGAAGTGGAGAAGAAATTGGGCAAACGCCTGACAACGCAAGATATTTCCACGCTGCTGGGTCTGTATGACTATTTGGGTCTTCCCAGTGATGTGATCTATCTGTTAGTGGGCCATTGTACCCAGCGAATCACCAAACGCTATGGCGATGGCCGCCGACCCACTATGCGCCAAATTGAAAAAGAGGGCTATTTTTGGGCCAGACAGGGTGTGGATACCCAGAAAGCCGCTGTGGCTTATTTGAAGAAATACAATGACCGACAAGGTGTGATAGCCGCTTATATGAACGCGCTGTGCCTTGGCGACAGAGCTCCGGTGGCCTCGGAGGAGAAGTATCTCCTGGCCTGGGCTGAGATGGGATTCGAAGCAGGAGCGGTGGCTTTGGCGTATGATAAAACCGTGCTGAAATGCCACGAACTGAAATGGCCTTATTGCAACGGGATTCTTCGCCGTTGGCATCAGGAAAACCTACATACCGTGGCTCAGATCCAGGCCAATGATCGGCCTGCTGCATCGACGAAGCAGTCTGTGGACAAGAAAGATAAAAAACAGGATACAGGCTGGATGAAGCAATACATTCAGCAGCGTGATTGAGAGGAGGACGATCCATAATGGCATACGATGGAAGAGTACTGCGTATTGCGCTTCAAAATTATGAAACGGATCGAGCCCGCCATGAGGCTGAGCTGGAAGAGCGTCGCTCTGCCATTTTTGCCCGCCAGCCCCGCTTGAAAGAAATTGATGCCGAGTTGCGGCGTACCATGAGCCGGATTTTATCTCAGGCATTGCGGCGGGGTACGGATCCTGTGCCTGCCATTGAGGCACTGCGGGATGAGAACATGAGCCTGCAGGAAGAACGCCGCCGGCTTTTATCCGACATGGGGTTGCCGGAAGATGCGTTGGAGAATAAACCCCTCTGCGCTCTTTGTGGTGATACGGGCTACCGAGGTGGCATGATGTGCCGTTGCCTGCGAGATTACTATGCCCGGGAACAGAAAAAGGAACTGTCTAAATTGCTGGATGTAGGTAATCAGAGCTTTGAGACCTTTTCTCTGGAGTGGTATTCCGAAGAAGATGATTCCAATGTGGGAATATCTCCCCGGGAAAATATGGATTGGGTTTGCCGAACCTGCAAGCGATTTGCTGAAAATTTTGATGGCGAGAGCGGTAATTTGCTGTTTTGCGGTGCACCGGGTTTGGGAAAAACGCACCTCTCTGCTGCCATTGCAAGAGAAGTGGCCGATTGCGGTTGGTCTGTGGTGTACGACACGGCAAATCACATTTTTGAGCGCTTTGAAGCGCAAAAATTCGGGCGGGACGACGATGCAGAGAATGACGTGAACCGTGTGCTGCACTGTGATTTGCTGATTTTGGACGATTTGGGTACCGAGATGACCACAAACTTTGTCCAGAGCGCTCTGTATCAAATCGTAAATACCCGTTTGATGGAGCGCCGTTCTACTCTGATCAGCACAAATTTGATGGTGCATGAGATCTCAAATCGGTACTCGGAACAGATCGCATCTCGCATTGAGGGTGAATATCGGGTGCTGCCATTCTTTGGCGAGGACATCCGGAAATTAAAACGAAACCGCTAAATCATAAAAACACCGGATCGTGTTTGATCCGGTGTTTTACTATTTCTGAAAACAGGCACCTGCGGGCTGTGTCCGTGAGGAAAACGGGTAGCCCCAAGGGCAGGAAAAAATTAAGAAAGAATGATGCGGTCGTTATCCAAAGCCTTGCCAGAGCCTGCTTTGAAACGGGCAATCAAGTCATCGGTGGTCATGGCGCTTCGCTCCGCACCACCCACATCAAGAACGATATGGCCGCTGGCCATCATCAACGTCCGATTTCCCAGTTCCAATGCCTGCTGCATATTGTGGGTGACCATCAGAGTGGTGATATGGTCGGCTTCCACCACATCTTTCGTAATTTTCAGGACTTTTTCGGCCGTTCCGGGGTCTAAAGCGGCGGTGTGTTCGTCTAAAAGCAGCAGTTTCGGTGCGGTGAAAGTGGCCATCAGCAAGGTCAATGCCTGCCGTTGGCCGCCGGAGAGCAATCCAACAGGCTGGCGCATACGATCTTCCAACCCCATTTCCAACAGGGCAAGACGGTCACGAAAACGCTCCTTGTCGGCCTTGGAGACATGAGAGAACCAACCACCGGAACCGGCGGCCAAGGCCAGGTTCTCTTCAATGGTCATATGCGGAGCGCTGCCTCGCATGGGATCTTGATACAGGCGGCCAATGGACTTGGCACGAATAAACTCCGGCATAAAGGTAATGTCTTCTCCATCCAGCGTAATGGAGCCGGAGTCTGTCAAAAAACTGCCGCAGATGGCATTGAATAGCGTGGATTTGCCGGCGCCATTGGAGCCGATGATCGTCACGAAATCGCCGGGAGCCAGATGCAGCGAGAAATCAGACAAAGCAGCACGCTCGTTGACAGTACCGGCATTGAAAGTTTTGGAAATATGGGAGAGGATCAGCATGATTTTCCAACTCCTTTCTTCTGGGACAAGCGGCGGCGCAGGGTAGGCAGCTGCGTCTTCAGATATGGGCCGGAGATTGCGATCACAACAATGACGGAGGAGACCAGCTTTAACATAAAGGCGGGCATATTGAATCGCAGAGCAACGGCATAGACCAGACGGAAAATGACAGCACCGACCACCATGCCCACGGCACGGGTGGGAATCCCACCCTTTCCCATGACGGTGCGGCCGATCAGCAGGGAGGCCAATGCAATGGTGACCATACCACTGCCGATGTCGATGCTGACGGACTTTTGAGACTGCGCCAGCAGACAGCCGGACAGGCCGGTGAAAGCATTTGCTACGCACAGACCCACCGTGGTGGTGAAAATGGGGTTAATCGATGAAGAGCGCACCATGTCCGGGTTATCACCGGTGGCACGAATGGACAGACCCAAACGGGTATTTAGGAAAAATACCAGAAAAAGAATGACCAGAACTGCGGCAATCAACCCTACGACCAGCTTAAACTGGCTGGCAAAGGGCGTGTCCTGCAATGCGGTTTTCATCATAGTGAAGACGGTGTCAGTCTTGTTTAGATTCAGCAGGGATGAGCCGCCCATGATGGCAATGTTTATGGAGTAAAGACCTGTGTTGACAATAATACCTGCCAGCAGACTGTCAATTCCCAGACGGGTCTGGAGTACGGCGGTAACCAAGCCGGAACACATACCGGCTCCCATAGCAGCCAGCGGTGCCAGAAGGGGATGACCGCTGAGCGCCACCACGGCACCCACAGCGGCGCCCAAAGTGAAGCATCCATCGGTAGACAGGTCACAGACGTTCAGCATGGAGTAGCTCAAAAACAGAGCCAACACAGTCAGGGAACAAATCAGCCCCAGTTCCAATGCAGTCTGGCCCAGTGATAGAATTGCGGGAAAATTCATAGGAGTCCTCCTTGCAAGTTAAAATCAGGGAAAAGCGGGGGCAGGAAATTCCTGCCCCCGTAAGATGACGTTCAACAGGGTGATTAGCCCAGATCGCTGAAGCTCTCAGCGGTGGTAATGGTCTGCACCTTGGTGCACAGAGGAGCGAATGCAGCTTCGATCGTGGCGAAATCCAGACCCAAAGCGTCGCAGATCTCGGTGTTGACGGTGGCGGTGCCGTTATCAAACGTCTTGACGGCGGTAGCAGCGGGATCTGCGCCATTCACCAGAATATCAGAGACCATGTTGGCGGTTTCCACGCCCAGGTTTGCATAGTCAACACCGTAGCCCAGGAATGCACCGTTCAAAGCGAAGGAGTCGGCACCGGTGTAGTGGGGGATACCGGCTGCTGCAAGGGTCTCGTAGATGGACAGCTCGGCGGTCATGATGGTGTTGTCGGTGGGAGTGAACACGGCATCCACACCGTCAGCAACCAGAGCCTGAGCAGCCAGCAGAACCTCGTCGTTGTTGGTGCCGGTGCGCTCAATGTACTTCACGCCCTTAGCGTCCAGATAAGCCTTGGCATCAGCAATGGGAGCGGCGGAGGAATCCTGGCCCTGATCGTACAGCAGGCCGACGGTTGCAGCGTCAGGATCAGCAGCGAAGATCAGATTCAACACAGCGTTGGTGTCCAGATAGTCGGAAGTACCGGTCAGGTTGCTGCCGGGAGCTTCCAGAGAATTGACCAGACCTGCACCCAAAGGATCGGAGACAGCGGCGAAGACCACGGGGATCTGGTTGTCTTCGGTAGCGGCCTGCATGGCCATGGCAACGGGAGTGGCAACAGCGACCATCAGGTCAACCTCGTCAGCCATGAAGTTGGCAATGATCTGATTCAGAACAGCTGCATCGGCGTTGCAGTTATCATAGGAAATGTCAAAAGTCACGTTGTTGGCCTTGCCGATGCTGTCCAACTGCGCCTCAATGTTCTCAACGATCTGGTTCAGAGAAGCATCGTCTACGAAGTTGCAGATGCCGACTTTATAGACGGTGGACTCGACTTCGTCGGAAGTGCTGGGAGCGGGAGTTTCGGCCTTATTGCCGGAGCAGGCTGCCAGAGACAGAGCCAGAGCAGCGGAAAGGACCAGGGACATCAGTTTCTTCATTGTGTTCTTTTTCATGGGAATACCTCCATAAATTTGCCGTTGCGGCATGTATTTGGTTTTGGGTAGTGGATGGAGGTGCTGCTGCCGACAGCAGAATTAGAAAAACAAAAAAGCTTTCGTCCCACATATGGGACAAAAGCTTCAGCTTCTGCGATACCACCCAAATTGACATCTTGCGATGTCCACTCGCTTTACGCGCCATCACGCGTTCCCGATGGATAACGGGTGGGACCCCGTCGGCATCTACTAAGTTTCCCGTTCAAGCCGCCCTCGGAAGGCCATTCACTCAGCCGCTCCCTGCCCTGATTCCACCATCCAGAGCTCTCTAAAAGTTCGCCGTGCCGGTTACTTTTCTTCCTCACAGGTTTGTGTTGTTTCCTTGTTGCTTTGCATTATATGCGCGTTTTAGCGGCGCGTCAACCTTTTTTCCTACAAAAGTTGTATGAAAAAATTGACAAGTTCCTGTGCATGTTTCACGAATTTAAAGGAGTAAATCGAAAAACAAAAATACGAACAGGGTGAAGAAAGCAAAAATGACAATCGTATTTGACAATATATTGTAACTTTGTAACGTAAGGTCTCATCTACATCAGACGTAAAAAAGGTGCACACCCAATAAAAGGATGTGCACCTTTTTTATAAATTAGAGGTGTGTCTTACAGCTCCTTGATAGCAGCCTGAGCGGCAGCCAGACGAGCGATGGGCACACGGAAGGGAGAGCAGGAAACATAGTCCAGACCCACCTTGTGGCAGAACTCGACGGAAGAGGGATCGCCGCCGTGCTCGCCGCAGATGCCCAGGTGCAGGTCCTCTCTGGTGGAGCGGCCCAGCTTTGCAGCCATGGCAACCAGCTTGCCAACACCGGTCTGATCCAGCTTGGCGAAGGGATCGTTCTCATAGATCTTCTTGTCGTAGTAAGCGCCCAGGAACTTGCCTGCGTCGTCACGGCTGAAGCCGAAGGTCATCTGGGTCAGGTCGT
>JAKSQE010000016.1 GCA_024404295.1 Oscillibacter sp. | reverse complement strand
TGCGTTGGAACGTGCCTTTGAAACCGCCATCACTCCTGAGGTCTATGATGCCATGGAGGCTGAGTTGGGAGGAAGCAATGGATAACAAACAGAATATTCTCTCCCTGTTGGGCCTGTGTCTGCGGGGAAATCACCTGGCAGTAGGCGAAGAACCGGTAGAGGCCGTAGCCCGGGCAAGAGATGCCCGTGTGCTGCTGCTGGCATCCGATGCAGCGGATAACACCATGCGTCGGGTACGTCACTTCGCCGAGATCGGACAGTGCATTTGGCTTCGTGTCCCCTTTACGAAGGCAGAGCTCGGCCGCAGCTGTGGCCGCAGTGCCGCAGCCGTGGTTGCCGTCACGGACATTGGTCTTGCTAACACAGTGGTCCACCGTCTGGCAGAAGCTGACCCCGTGCACTATGACGAAGCGGCTGCCAAGTTGGAACTGAAAGCCCAGCGTGCCGCTGAGCGCCGCTCCGAGCAGGCGCAGCACGAAAAAAATCTTCGTAAAGGCGTAAAAAAGAAAAAGGCAGAGTCTGCTCCGGCTCCCGTGAACACGCACCAGTCTTCTAAGGTTGAGAAGAATCGCGAGGAGCAGCGGCCTTTCCGAAAATTCTCCCGTCCCTCCAAGGATCACCGCCGCAGGGACAGTCGGGCAAAGGCAAATCCCTATGCCCACAGCCGCCCCGTGAAAAAGGGCAAAGGCTCCTTCCGGAAAAAAGAAGTTTGAGCTGTCCCATTGTGATATGAAAATTTAACCCAGCCCTCGGGTTGGAATGAACGAGGTGTTTTGATTGGCTATTGAAAAATACAGAGTACGAGAAATTGCAAAGGATCTGGATGTCTCTACCAAGACGATTACCGAGATCCTGACGAAATATGCCACAGCCCCCAAGAGCACCATGCAGGCTCTGGAGCCCAACGAACTGGCGCTGATCTTTGATTATCCGACTCCGAAGAATCAGGTTTCTACCATTGCGCCCACTTATGCCGATACCGCCCCTGAGGCACCCAAGGTTGAGGAAAAGCCCGCTCAGGCTGCCCCCGCCAAGGCAGCTGAACCTGCCAAGCAGCAGGCTCCCAAGCAGGATCCTCAATCCGCCAAGCAGCAGAACAATCCGTCTGCCAAGCAGCAGGGTCAGAGACCTGCACAGCAGAACAACGCTCCTGCCAAGCAGCCCGCACAGCAGTCTGCTCCCGTAGTCATGCAGCAGCCTGCCAGCCGCGTGCCCCAGAAGAAGATCGTGGACACCCGCAAGGGCGGCGATGTGAACCTGGCCAAGTACGACGAGCGTCTGGAGGATCTGGGCGGCGAGCGTGGCGCACGTATGCAGCAGCACGGCGGCAAGGAAAAATTCCGCAACAAGAATAAGAACAATAACAACATGACCTTCTCCAACAAGCGCAAGCAGGATGAAGCCGAAAAATTGCGCAAGCTGCAGTTGGAGATCGCCAAGAAAGCGCCCGTCAAGGTGCAGATCCCTGATGAGATCTCTGTTGGCGAGCTGGCCAGCCGCATGAAGAAGACCGGTGCGGAAGTGGTCAAGTGCCTGATGAAAAACGGCATCATGGCCTCCCTGAGCCAGATGATCGACTTTGACACCGCCGCCATCATTGCTGAGGACATGGGCTGCAAGGTGGAGAAGGAAGTGGTAGTCACCATTGAGGAAAAGCTCATCGACACCACTGAGGACAAGGCAGAGGATCTGCTGCCCCGCGCTCCCGTGGTGGTGGTCATGGGTCACGTTGACCACGGCAAGACCTCCCTGCTGGATACCATCCGCAACACATCCGTGGCAGCCGGCGAGGCTGGCGTCATTACTCGGCATATCGGCGCTTATCAGGTGCAGGTAAAGGGCAAGCCCATCACCTTCCTGGATACCCCGGGCCATGAGGCATTCACTTCCATGCGTGCCCGTGGCGCTATGGTCACCGATATCGCCATTTTGATGGTGGCCGCCGACGACGGCATTATGCCCCAGACCATCGAGTCCATTAACCATGCCAAGGCCGCAAATATCCCCATTATCGTGGCGATCAACAAAATTGATAAGGAAAATGCCAACCCCGACCGCATTCTGCAGCAGCTCACCGAGTATGAACTGGTGCCTGAGGAGTGGGGCGGCGAGACCATCGTATGCCGTGTTTCCGCCAAGAAAAATATCGGCATCGACAATCTGCTGGAAAATCTGGTGGTTCTGGCTGAGGTGCAGGAACTGAAAGCCAACCCCAACCGTGCCGGTCAGGGTACTGTCATTGAAGCCCGTCTGGACAAAGGCCGTGGCCCTGTGGCAACCTTGCTGGTGCAAAACGGCACTCTGAAGCAGGGCGACATCATCATCGCCGGTACCTCTGTGGGTCGTGTCCGTACCATGACCGATTACAAGGGCAACCGTCTGACCGAAGCCGGCCCCTCTGTGCCTGTGGAAATTGCAGGTCTCAGCGAAGCTCCCACCGCCGGTGCGAACTTCTTTGCTGTGGCTGACGAGCGTATGGCCCGTGAGCTGGTGGAGCAGCGCAAGGCTGAGGAAAAGGCCAAGGCTCTGGCTCCCACGACCACCGTTTCCCTGGAAAACCTGTTTGACCAGATCCAGGCTGGTGAGCGTAAGGAGTTGGCTTTGATCGTCAAGGCTGACGTGCAGGGCAGCGTGGAGGCCGTTAAAGCCTCTCTGGAAAAGCTGTCTAACGACGAGGTCAACGTCCGTGTCATCCACGGTGCTGTGGGTGCGATCAACGAGTCCGACGTCATGCTGGCCACTTCTTCCAACGCTATTATCGTTGGCTTCCATGTCCGTCCCGATGCCACAGCACGTGACAGCGCTGTTCGTCAGAACGTTGACATGCGGATGTACCGTGTCATTTACGATGCCATTGACGAGATCGAGGCCGCTATGAAGGGTATGCTGGCTCCCAAGTTCCAGGAAGTGGTTCTGGGCCATGCCGAGGTCCGCGAGACTTACAAGGTCTCCTCTGTCGGCACCGTTGCCGGCTGCTACGTGCAGGACGGTGTTCTGCGCCGTGACTGCTCCGTCCGCGTTGTCCGCGACGGCATCGTGGTCCACGAGGGTGCTCTGGGCTCTTTGCAGCGCTTTAAGGACTCCGTTAAGGAAGTCAAGGAGCGTTATGAGTGCGGCCTGACCATTGAGAAGTTTAACGACATCAAGCTGGGTGATATCATCGAAGGATTCACCATGGAAGAAATCCCCCGCTAACACACATACTACAATCAGGGCAGCGAACCCGCTGCCCTGATTGCTCCTATTTTCATTTGGAAGGAGGGCGTTTCATGCCTTCAAATCGTATTGGCCGGATCAACGAGGAGATCCAGCGGGAACTGGCTTCTCAGATTCGCCGTCTGAAGGATCCCCGCGTCAGCCAGGTAGGCATGGTCTCCATCGTTCGTGTGGATACCACCGGCGACCTGCGCTATGCCCGCGTATTCGTTAGCGTTTTGGATAAGAATCAGGAGAAGGACGTCCTGAAGGGTCTGAAGTCCGCCGCCGGATTCCTGCGCCGCGAACTGGGTCATGCCCTGCAGCTGCGCTACACACCGGAACTGCAGTTTATTGCAGACGACTCCATCGCTTACGGTGCTCACATTCTGGAAGTGCTCCGTGATCCCAACAAGGTCAAGCCCGAAAACCCCGCAAACGCCGACATTATTCTGGACGAGGAGGGCTAAGCCATGCTGACGGTACAGGAAACCGCTGAATTGCTGCGGACGTTTGACAACGTTTTGATCCTGACCCACGTCCGTCCCGACGGTGACACCGTTGGCTGCGCTGCAGCTCTCTGCGCCGGACTGCGGGCATTGGGCAAAACCGCTTATCTGCTGCCCAACCCCGGTCTGACAGAAACCACAGCTTCTTACTTCCTGCCCTACGTTGCGCCGGAGGGATTTTCGGCGGATAAAATCATCTCCACCGATATTGCCACCCCCGGCCTGTTCCCGGAGAATGCAAAAGTCTACGAAGGAAAGATCGATCTTGCCATCGACCACCACCCTTCCTTTGAGCATTTTGGCAAGGCCAATATCGTTCGTCCGGAGGCCGCCGCCTGCGGCGAACTGATTTATGACATTGTAAAAGAGCTGTGCCCCATCACGGCTGAGATCGCTCTGCCGTTGTATGTGGCCATTTCCACCGATACCGGCGGATTTATCTATTCCAACGTAACAGCAAACACGCATCGTGTTGCGGCGGAACTCATGTCCACCGGCATCGACTACCGTGCCGTCAACAAGCTACACTTTCAGACCAAGTCCCGTGTTCGGATGCAGCTGGAGGCCGCCATGCTCAGTGATGCAGCGTTTTATGACAGCAACCGCACTGCGATTTTGAGCGTGCCTATCTCTCTCATGGAGCGGTTCCATGCTACGGAACAAGACGCAGAGGATCTCTCTGCTCTGGCTCCGCAAATTCAGGGTGTGGACTGTGCCGTGACTATGCGGGAGCTGCGCCCCAATGTTTGGAAGTTTTCTGTGCGTACCGGTGAACGAGTCAACGCCACGGAGGTTTGTCGTCTCTTAGGCGGCGGCGGACATGCCCGTGCAGCCGGAGCCACCTTAGAGTGTGTTTCGCAAGCTGAGGCTGCAGAGCAGATGCTATCTGCCATCGCCCAGTTAGTTCCCGATTTTAAGAAGTGAGGTAACGTTATGCCCAACGGCATCGTCATCATCAATAAGCCCGCCGGCTGGACTTCTATGGATGTCTGTGCCAAGATCCGGGGCATTCTCCATGAAAAGCGGGTTGGCCACGGTGGCACATTAGACCCCATGGCCACCGGCGTGCTGCCCGTTTTTGTGGGACAGGCCACCCGCGCCGTGGAGTTTGCCGAAAACAGCCGCAAGGAGTATGTGGCCGGGATGCGTTTAGGGCAGATCACTGACACGCAGGATGTGACGGGTGAAACGCTGGAGACTCATCCCGTCACCGTGACATACGAACAGGTGGAAGCGGCCTTGGCGCAGTTCCGAGGAGATATTCAGCAGATCCCCCCTATGTACTCTGCTGTGAAAATCGGTGGGCAGAAGCTCTATGATCTGGCCCGCAAGGGCAAGGAAGTGGAACGTAAACCCCGCAGCATCACCATCTATGAGTTGGAGCTTTTAGAACAGGTAAACGAGACGGATTTTCGTCTTCGCTGCGTCTGCTCTAAAGGTACTTATATCCGCACCCTGTGCCACGACATTGGGCAAGCCCTGGGCTGCGGCGCAACATTGTACGCCCTGCAGCGCACGATGGCGGCAGGATACACGCTGGCACAGGCTGTCACTCTGGAGGACGTACAGGAGAAAGCGGAAACGCTCCTGCAGCCCACCGACAGTCTGTTTTCCCACCTCCCCGCTTACCATATTTCTTCTAACGGGAAGGAAAAGCGTGTACGAAACGGCAACCCTATCACAGACGAAGCTGTTGCTGACGGGACTTACCGTGTTTACGGTCAGAATGATGCGTTTCTCTGCCTGTCCCAGGCAAAAGGCGGCGTTTTGACCTCTACGAAAAACTTTTTTGGAGCATAAAACCATGTCCAATTCACCGAAAGTCATTGCCCTCGGCTTCTTTGACGGCGTCCATCTGGGGCACGGCGCGTTGCTGCGCCGCACCGCAGAGGAGGCAAAAGACCGTGGCGTTTCCTCCGCTATATTTACCTTTGCCCAGCCTCCTAAGGAAGTGGTCACCGGCATTCCCTGTCCGCTGATCAACTCCCCGGAAGACCGGGCAGATCTGGTGCGCCGTCTTTACGGCATTGACGAAGTCATTATGGTCCCCTTTGATCAGGAGATGATGACCACTTCCTGGCAGGACTTTGTCACCGAAATTCTGGTCAAACGTTATCACGCAGTCCATTTGGTAGCGGGGCACGACCACCACTTCGGCCATAAAAATCAAGGCAGCCCCGCTCTGCTGCAGGAAAAATGTGCCGAGATCGGGCTTGGCTGCGATATTATTCCCGAAGTCGTCATTGACGGAATAACCGCCAGTTCCTCCTATATTCGCCAGTTGGTAGCTGCCGGCGAAATGGAGCGTGCCGCAGATTATCTTGGTCACCCTCACACCCTGTCTCAGACGGTTCAGCACGGCCGCCGCATCGGTCGTACCATCGGCATCCCCACCATCAATCTGGTGCCGCCTCCTCATGTGCTGGTTCCGGCTTTCGGTGTTTATGCCGCCAAAGTCACCCTGCCGGATGGGCGGAGTTTTCCTGCCGTCACCAATGTGGGCGTTCGCCCAACAGTGAATAACGGACAGGATGTGACCATTGAGCCGTGGCTATTGGGTTTTGACGGCGATCTCTACGGGCAAACCGTTCGGTTGGAGTTCTATCGCCACCTGCGCGGCGAAGTTCGTTTCCAGTCTTTGAACGAGTTAAAAGCTCAGATCCAAAAAGACGCCGAAGCCACCCGTCAATATTTTTCTGAACATTAAGCAACAGGCCCCTGTGCAATGATGCACAAGGGCCTGTTTTTATTACATCACGCTTACAAGCAGCCAAAAAATGCCAATGGCTCCGGCACCCATGGCCGTATAGACTGCCGGACTCAAATTTCTCCACGCCTTGCCAAAGCGGCCATGATCTCCGGATGCATAGTCCCGCGCTACTCGTCGCGCCTCATCCACCAATTCCCGCGAAGTGACCCCCTCGCCGGCTGCATCATTCCGCACAATAAAAATTGCCTGTTCAAAAAAGCGTTGGTCGGGCGAATCGATCACCACAACGCGCCGCGAAATCCCCTTTACCATGTCAATCCTCCTCGCTTTTGTTACTTCCATTTTCCCGCATTTCAGAAGGATTTATACAGCAAAGCCTGTGGGTTTTAAACTTTTTTCACAGGGTCTTCCGGGCGATACATCACCTGCACCGCACAGTCATCCTGCAGCTTTTCCCGCCGTATGCTTTCCGACAAAATGAGATTGGCAAGGGTTTGGGCATCTTCCCCCTCCCAACCGGCAAGTAAATTCAGAAGCCACTCATCCCGACCGGAATCTGCGATACCATCACTGATCAGAACAATAAAACCGCCTTTTTCCAGTGTGACCTGTGTAATATCCGGTGAAGCAGGATTGCCGCGCAGACCCACAGGAAAACTGACGCCTGTGACCCGTCGAACCGTCCCGCCTTTTTTCAGGTAGCTGGGTGCCGCTCCAAACTTATAAAAAGTAGTATCCCCACTTTTCCCCTTGCAAATGCAGAGGTCCACTGTCGTAAAGCTTCCGGTCTCCGCCCCTCGGAGAGCCATGGCGGTATTTAAAGTCTTCAATGCCGCTTCCGGCGCAATATCCGCCTCCAGGAACTGTCGCAGCAGCCGGCAGGTCAGAGCCGACTCTCTTCGGGCTTCTTCTCCGCTGCCCATACCGTCTGCCAGCAGCAGGCACCATGCCCCCTCCTGCGTTCGGAACGATTCGATCGTATCTCCGCAGACGATTTCTCCATTTCGGG
This sequence comes from Oscillibacter sp., assembly GCA_024404295.1. Classification (GTDB taxonomy): domain Bacteria; phylum Bacillota; class Clostridia; order Oscillospirales; family Oscillospiraceae; genus Oscillibacter. The sequence goes on along the minus strand of JAKSQE010000016.1, from coordinate 7,300 downwards.
GCTTTAGTGCCGCACCGATCTGCACACGCAGGTCCTCGCCACCGGATGGAGGTACTTCCCCAAAGGACGCCGCTGTAGCTGTCAGCAGATCGCTAAGTTGGGCATACTGTCCCTTGGCACTGCGTCTGGTCTCCTCCAACTGCTTGCGATACTGTTGGCGCAGCAGGTAGGCAGACAGTTCCCCGTTAATCGCCTGCATGAAATCCGTCAAGTGGATGCACCGACTGGCAAAGTGCGGTGGGAAGTCCTTTGCCATTGCCCTGCCTCGTTCCAGTAAAAACGGTGTGGCATCATTCAATGCATTAAACGTCATAGTATACTCCTTTTGCCAACACAGTTGGCACAATGCACATTCTCTACATACTTTTTCCGCTGCTCTGTCAAACACCACAGCAGGGTTTTCCTCCGTAGGCTGTGGTAATTCTCGTCCCATGCTATCGTACAGATCCCGCAGAGCCGATGCTGCCTTGGTAAGTTGTGCTTTCAAGCGGCTTATCTGCGTATTTTCGCCCACCTGTTGCCGCTGAACGCGCTTGCCGCCAAAGGCTTTTGCCGGCAGCAGCAGAAACAGGATTGTTCCGGCCAGTCCCTCTATCAGAAGCGGCAGTGCGGCTTCCTTTTGGGATGGCAAAGCTGCCGCCAACATGCCGCAAAAAAATGCAACTGCCGCTGTAAATCGGCGAGAACGCATGGCAGCCAGCAATGCGCCAATTCCATAGGCTGCTGTGTAAAGGCTTTCGCTTCCTAACACAAGATCCGTCATCAGGCCTACGCCCAGGCCTGCCGCAATGGCGGTCATGGGCTCCCTGTCAAAGGCTGTATATGCCAAAAGCGTACACAAGAGCATGCGCCCCAGCGATAATTGTCCAATGGTCAGTTCTCCCAGTGCCAGCAGTAAAATTGCGCACAGAAACAAGATCCCGTCAGAAGCGGCCCCACTTTCTGTACGCTGCAGCAACACCTGTAAAAACCAGGCCGATACACCAGCCAACGCCGCAGCTACCGCACAGGGCAGGACCATCTCCTCCGGAGACAAAGACTGCAAGATGTAAATGCCGCCCACAGATAGCACCATCACCGCTGCCAGAATGGGCATAACCACGGGTTTTTCCAATGCAGGCATACCTTGAAACGCCATGGCGGCGGTAAAAATCAGCACAGCGGTGGCACAAAATGACAGGGCTCCGGCAAAGTCCATAAACATCAATGCGCCGACACAGCTACCCAGCAAAGCCGCCGCACCGCCAAACCCCGGGCCTGACGCTGCCACACAACCCAGTGCAAAGGGGGCATATCCCCCCGCAGTCTGTGTGGCAGATAATGCTCCCGCCAAAAAGAACCGAACTCCACCGTACAGCAACCGCGCCGACTGCTCTCGTTTTAATACGACCTGCTCCATGGAATCGCCCCCAAACATGGTTTTTCCATAGTTTACAGCTTGTCCTGTAAAAAATATGTCAGAACGTGCCCAGCCTTGCAATTTATCCAAAAATCCGCTAAACTAAGTCTATTCAATGAGAAAGGTAGATCTGCAATGCAAATCGGTCATGTTACCGTCAACTCCAAATTAGCACTGGCCCCTATGGCAGGCGTAACGGATGTAGCATTCCGGCAGATCTGCTCAGAATTGGGCGCAGGGCTGACCTGTACGGAGTTAATCTCCTCCAAAGCTCTCTGCTTTCACGACAAGAAAACATTTTCTCTCTTGCAGCAATTTCCCGGCGAGCATCCTGCCGCCGTGCAGATCTTCGGAAGTGATCCCGTCTGCATGGCTGAGGCCGCCCAAATTGCCATAGAGGCCACTCATGCGGATATTTTGGACATCAACATGGGCTGTCCCATGGGGAAAATCGTCAACAACGGCGACGGTGCTGCCCTGATGAAAGATCCGGAATTGGCCGGCCGTATCGTAGAGGCGGTCGTAAGGGCCGTTTCCGTCCCTGTGACCGCAAAGTTCCGCCGTGGATGGGATCTGGGTTCCTGTAACTGCGTGGAGTTTGCCCAAACACTGGAAAGTGCTGGTATCAGCGCCGTGGCAGTTCATGGCCGCACCCGGGCACAGGTCTACGGCGGCAATGCCGACTGGAACTGCATTCGTGCTGTCAAAGAAGCCGTCTCGGTTCCCGTCATTGCCAACGGTGACATTTGGAAGCCGGAGGATGCGGTTCGCATTCTGCAGCATACCGGAGCCGACATGGCCATGATCGGCCGTGGCTGCTTTGGAAATCCATGGCTGTTTCAGCAGGCAAAGGCTCTGCTGGATGGCGAAGCTGTTCCGCCTCTCCCGCCTTTGGCAGAACGGTGTGAAACTGCAGTACGCCAGTTCGAACTGGCCGCCGCCGCAAAGAGCGAGCGGGTTGCCGTGTTGGAGGCTCGCCGTCACTACTGTTGGTATCTGAAGGGGATCCCCCACTCTAACTATTACAAAGAGCAAATCGTTCAAATGAGTACGTTGGAGGATGTCTATCGGGTTACGAAAGGCATTCAGCGGGACTTAAAGGACGAAATAAGGAGCGAATCATGATCGATTTGCAGGAACAAAAATGGATCAGCGCAGCGAAAAGCGGCGACCAGGAAGCCTTTTCCCAGTTAGTGCTGCGCTATCAGAAAAAAGTATATGCTTTGGCTTTGCGTATGTGCCGTCATCCGGAAGACGCAGAAGAAGCCGCGCAGGAAGCCTTCCCCTCCGCCTGGCAGGGATTGCCTTTCTTTCGTGGCGAGGCTGCCTTTTCCACGTGGCTGTATCGTTTGACCTCTAATTCTTGTTTGGATCTGCTGCGCCGGGAGAATCGTCACAGCGCAGCCACAGGCCCATCTTTGGATGACGATGAACTGTCGTTAGACCTCCCCGACACCGCCCCTACCCCGGAAACGGCTGCGGAGCAATCGGAACTACGGGATATGATCGAAAATGGACTGCAATCCCTGTCGCCGGAATACCGGGAGGTTTTAGTCCTTCGGGAGATCCATCAGCTTTCCTATGACGAGATTGCAGAGAGTCTTTCTTTGGATTTGGGGACTGTCAAATCTCGTATCAGTCGCGGACGCAGACAGTTGCGAGAATATTTGCAGAAAAGCGGGAACTTTTTCCCATCTGCCACGTCCAAAAGAATGGAAAAGGAGGGGTGCAAATGAATACTTGTGCGTTTGATGCAACCCTGCTGGATCCGTTTTTGGATGGTGCCTTGTCTCCGGCAGACGCGGAGCCTGGGCAGGCACATCTGGACTCCTGCCCCGAATGCCAGTCCTATGTGGACGATATTTTGGCTATGCGGGAATATTTCCCAGACGACGAAGATGTGGAACTGCCGGAAAACTTTGCGGCCAACATCATGGCTGAGGTGGCAAAAGCGCCCCAGAGCCGCCCCCGTAAGCAGCCTTGGGGCAAGCTGGCCGTGGCTGCCGCCTGTCTTGCTTTGATCGTAGTCCTGCAGCATGTGAATCTGCCCTTTGCCATGGGCGGTTCTAAAAGCGCCGCATCCATTGCACCTGCTGCCTTTTTATCCGACGCAGCAGCTGTGGCAGAGAGTGAAGAATCCGCAGTAGAAGCCCCTGCCGAAGCTTCGGAGCCCTGTTTCCCCGTCACTGCTGACAGTAGTTTGGAGGCTTTGAGGGAGTACGGGGCCGGGGAAAATCTCCTTTCGGAAGAACCGGATGAGGCCATTTTGGTCACCGCCACAGAGGCAGAGCTGGGTGATCTTATCGTGGACGAAGTTCCTTCCGATATCTATCCCGGCTACACCTGCTATCTCCTGAACTCTAACGAGCCCATCGTTGCAAAGTTGGTGGAACGCGGATTCTTGCAGGAAGTTCCGGATGTGGACTGCATCATTCGATTAGAGGTCCTAAGTGAATAAAAAAATCTCGCAGACAGTGTCTGCGAGATTTTCATTTATGAACGTTATTGTTTTTCCACCATTTGATAGCCGTCAAAGGCGTTTCCGCCATCGGTGGATTTGACTGTCTTCCCCTCGACCGCACCACGGCACAAGCAGTACTGTTTGCCGGAAGTTGTCGTCACGAGATAGGTTTCCTCCCCTTGCTGTTCGATGGCAAAGGGCGCTCCCTCGACTTCAAAATGGTAGGCAGCAGCAGGTTCCATCCATAGATTTTCCGGATAGATCTTCTGTGTCTTCATCTCATGAATTGCATCCTTCACAGACTGCAGGTCTTCCGCATAGGTCACGCCGTGCCACACATCATCGGTGGTCAGCACACGGATCGTTCCTAAGTTTTCCTTCAGCTGTGCGTTAGCCACAGAGGGGAGATAATACTCGCACTTCATGGGATTCTTCGGCAGATTTTCTGCTAAGAAAGCCGGAAAGCGACCCACAAACTGCTCCAAAATCTCCTGTTGGAAACCCCACAGGTTCATGGACACTACCGTGTCGCCAGAGAGGTCGATATAATGTTCGCCATCCTCGGTATATGCTGCATCGCTGCCACGCTTTTCAATGTGTGTGCGCTCCACAATATCCTGTAAGAAGCCGTCCTTAACCTCGCAGACGCCGCGAGAAACATATCCGCTCTCTGTGACGGTATTACGCACCAGATAGCCTACCATGGCATGTTCGCTGGTCTTTCGTTCTTCTTTCAGGAACTCGTAAATTGCCTGCATCGCATGGGTCCCATAGTAATCATCGGAATTCAACACGGCAAAGGGGCCATCAATGGCATCCTTTGCACAGGCAATGGCATGTGCCGTACCCCAGGGCTTAGTGCGCCCCTCCGGGACCGCATAGCCATCGGGCAGCTTGTCAACCTCCTGGTAGACATAGCGCACATCGAAGTAAGCTTCCATACGCTTGCCGATATTGTTCTTAAAATCCTCCTCGATCTGATGCTTGATGATGAAGACCACCTTGCGGAATCCGGCCTTCCATGCGTCATAGAGGGAATAATCAATGATCTTCTGGCCCTGCTCATCCACAGGCGTGATCTGCTTCAAACCGCCGAAACGAGAACCCATACCGGCTGCCATTATCACCAAAACAGGCTGATTCATACCTTAGTCTCCTTGCTCTTTCATATTGCCCTCATTATACGGCGTACGATACCGAGAAGTCAATTTCTTTTCCCATAACGAGAAACTCCTTTTCCTTTTCCGGAAGATGCTTTATAATATCATAAGAGCGTACCGCATTCTTATTTACGAGGTGACAATGATGGAGCTTACCTTACGATCCGGCGCACTGTGCGCTAAAGTCAGCACTCACGGTGGTGAGTTGATCTCCCTGACGGATGAAAGCGGTTTTGATTATATTTGGAATGGCGATCCTGCTGTCTGGAAAGGGCGCAACCCCAATCTGTTTCCTATCGTAGGCAAGTTAAAGGACGGACACATTCAGGTGGGGGACTTCACCTGTGAAATGCCTCAGCACGGTCTGGTTCGGCAACGGGAATTTCAGGTCCTGCAATCGGGTCCGAACTTTGTGGAATTCGGTATTGCCGCAGATGCAGAAACGAAACTCCAGTATCCGTTTGCGTTTCTGCTGCACATTCGGCATACGCTACTGCCTGATGGATTTGAAACGCAATTCACCGTGGAAAACTGCGATGATGCACCCATGCCATTCTGCATCGGAGCGCACACGGGGTTTACCTGCCCTCTGGAGCCCGGAAAAACACTGGAGGACTATGCCATTCATTTTTCTGCCGAAGAAGACACCGGAACGATCCCCATTGGCTCAAATGGTTTGATGCCCCAGCAGCGCAAGTTGCCTTTGAAGGGGAAGCAGTGGGATCTCCAATACGGCGATTTTGACCGGGAAGACACCCTGATCTTTGAAGGTCTGCATTCCACACAGGTCACACTGTCACCTAAATCCGGCGGCAAGGGCGTTCAGATGGACTTCGCCGGTTGGCCGATGCTGGCATTCTGGACCAAGCCCCACGCGCAAGCGCCCTTCCTCTGCATCGAACCATGGCAGGGCTGCACTGTCTGCGAAAATGCGGATTCCGATTTCTTCCACAAGCGCCATTGCGTCACCCTGGAGCCGGGAAAGACATGGCAGCGGTCCTTCCGTGTCACCTTGGTCTGAATATCCGCAAGCAACTCAATAAACAGTCAAAGAGCATGGGAACAGCGTTCCCATGCTCTTTTGTCACGTCTTATTCCATTCCCGGTAGCGGCAGCGTGTGCATAATGACACGTCCGAAGCACACCAACCCTCGCCCGCTGGCAGGCGACAACAGCAAATCTGCATCTGCCCGTTTGCGGTTCAGCGAAAACAGATACACCATACCAGCCAGATCCTTGTGATACTGCTTGCAGAACATATCACCATCTACGCAGAAAATGCCCACATCGCCGGAACGGAGCGGGTCTCGATTTACGTAGACCACCGAACCATCCGCAATATATGGCGCCATGGAATCGCCTTGGATCCGCACGGCAAATTCAGCCGACTGTGGCATTTCGTCTGTTACCGTAATATAGTCAAAATCCTCACCGAATACCGGCGCCGCATAGCCCGCAGCCGCAGCTGTGCGGTAAAGAGGAATCATGCGGGGTTCTTTCTGTGCCGGACGACTCTCCTCCAGGTCATCACGGTAGGCGCACAGCGCGCCTACCACAGAACGCACCGTCTCTCTCCCTAACGGGGATAAACCACGATACTGCTCCAGCAGAGCACGCTCTGTGGGATTGATGATCCATCCGCCGCCCCGAAAGCTGTCTTGAAACAGGATATTCGGTTCTGTTCTTAAGCAATCAAACAAGCGCAGAAGAACATCTTCCTTCGGAAAACTGATACCGCTTTCATAGTTGCCAATGGCTGACTGGGACACCCCCAGCATTGCCGCTAAATCAGAACGAGAAATGTTCAGTTCTCCTCGTCTCTTTCTAAGCTGTTCACCAAAACTCATTGATATCGCCTCCCAAAACGATGTTCGACCGTTTTCGACATTTCTCTATTTCATCATACTCAAAATCTTGTTCCCTGTCAACTATTTTAACAAGAAACTTGTTATTTTATTCTTGACACAACAAGATTCTTGTGATATCGTAAATGTACAAACAAGTTTCTTGTAATTTTAGATGCGTTTTATCAGGAAATTTATGTCAGTCCAGAGTCCTTGGCTTTCCTTTCTTTGCTGTTGCTTCTCTCCATGCGAAAAAAAGAAAAGAGCCGCACAACGTGCGTCTCTTTTCTTGGTGGGGGAAGGTGGATTCGAACCACCGAAGTCAGTGACAACAGATTTACAGTCTGCCCCATTTGGCCGCTCTGGAATTCCCCCATATTCAATTGGAGCTGGTGGACGGATTCGAACCCCCGACCTGCTGATTACAAATCAGCTG
>JAKSQE010000159.1 GCA_024404295.1 Oscillibacter sp. | reverse complement strand
TCCCGGCTGGTTGTTGTGTAGTGCAGCGGTTGGTATTCCGGGCAGATGATGTAATGTAGGGTAGGCCCCCAGCGCCTTACCGCATTTCTGCGGCAGGTTTCCAAAGGCCCCCCTCCGAACCGGACATACACCTTTCAGCGTATCCGGCTCTCCACTTACATCAGTCTAATTCGCCGTTGTGGATTTTACGGTGACACTCTTTACAAACGGCGATCGTTTTTCGTTTTCTTGCAATCATAATGACTTCCCAATGCTTTTTGCCCTTGAGGTCTTTCAGTTTCCGAACATGGTGCATTTCAAGGGAAACTCCCTCTTTTCCACACAGCTCGCACTTGCAGGCGGCCAATCGGTCTGTCAGCTTTGTGCGGCTGTAGTAGGCAACGCCTCGGGGAAGACAGTCGCAATCCTCATAGGACATCTTTTTCCGCTTAAATCCCTCGTTATAGAGCAGGATAGCGTACTCTTTTCCCTTGGCATTTTTGACTTTTACCCCATAATCCTTTCCCATGCGCATTTGCATGATGATTTTCTTTTTGGGGCATTTGTGTTTATTCGCAAGGGTTTTGAACAGGCTATACTGCATCACATACTTGAAATTATTCAGCGTGCCACAGTTAAGCGCCAAGGCGTAGTAGTTATATAGCCCTCTGATTTCAGCATTGTACCGGAAAAGGATTTCCGCATCCTCCTGTGTAATCAGGTAGTCTCTGGACTGTGGTTTCCAGATTTCTCGTCCATTATGTACCGTCAGCTTTAATGCTCCATATTCCAGGAGCTTATTTCTGACGGTAGCAGATGGAATTTTCAGAACCACTATTCCATTGCGCGTTCTCCGTATTCTCCCGTTCTTCTCCTGAGCTGGGAGTGCGCTTTGCCGAACAGTAATCTCATAGCCAAGGAATTTTGCCGAGTCTTTCGCGCTTGTTATCAGCGTTTTTTCATCAGATAGCTCCAAATGAAGCTGCTGTGCCAAAAACGCCTTCACATCCTGCTTTATTCTCCGGCAGTCCTCTTTGCTTCCGATGACACCAATAAGGAAGTCATCCGCATACCGTTCATAGCGCAATCTCTTATATCCGGTATCCATCGGGTCGGAACGAACAGTGTTTAGCTGCTGTTTTTGCAATGCTTGAATTTCAGAGATAATCATCCTGCGTTTCGCTGTATCCGTAGTGTTCTGCAATTTCAGTTTGTTTGTTCGGATTTTACTGCTGAGCCGCCAGTATTCCGGCTTAACCGCCCTTCTCACTCCCATGTTGAAATTATCCGCATACTGCTTCATGTATTTATCCAGCTTGTCCAGATAAATGTTCGCCAGTATCGGGCTGATAATTCCGCCTTGAGGTGTACCGCTGTACGTCCTGTGAAACTGCCAGTCTTCCATATATCCAGCTTTCAGAAATTTGCGTATCAGGCGAATAAACTTTTCGTCGTTTACACGCTCCCGCAAAATTCCTATCAGGACTGCGTGGTCTATTTCATCTAAGAACGCGTGAATGTCT
>JAKSQE010000158.1 GCA_024404295.1 Oscillibacter sp. | reverse complement strand
TAAATATGTGGAGGAGGGACTTTCCACCTTTACCGGTGCCGGCCGCCGCTTTGAATATAAGGGCGAGTTCAATGGTGCCAAAATCTACGATGATTATGCACATCATCCCGACGAGCTGCACGCTCTGCTGTCTATGGCGAAAACGCTGGGCTATGCGCGGATCGTTGTGGCTTTTCAGCCTCACACCTACACTCGCACCGCTTCCCTGTTCGACCAGTTTGTGAAAGAGCTGAAGTTGGCTGATGTGGCAGTAGTCGCTGAGATCTATGCTGCCCGTGAACAGAACACTATGGGCATCTCCTCTGCAGATTTGTGTCGCAACATTCCCGGCAGCGTCTATTGCTCCTCTTTGGAAAAAACCGCTGAGCAACTGCGCCAGATCATTCAGCCCGGCGATCTGGTTCTGACCGTCGGTGCCGGTGACATTTACCGTGTAGGTGAAAAACTGTTGAGTGCAGACTAAATGATGCAGATTTCTTCTCTATATACAACGGCTCCCATCAGCGGTTCTGTGCCGCAGGTGTTGGAAACTTTTGCCCTGTTAGACACCCTTGGAATTTCTTATTCCCGTGTGGAACACGAACCTGCCGACACCATGGAAGCCTGCGCTGCCATTTCCGATGTTCTGGGCATTCGCATTTGTAAAAACCTACTGCTTTGCAATCGGCAGAAAACCAACTTTTATTTGCTGACCATGCCGGAAGATAAGCCATTTGTGACCAAAGAACTCAGTGCCCAGATCGGCTCCAGCCGCCTGTCCTTTGCGCCGGGTGACATGATGGAGGATCTGATCGGATGCACCCCTGGCTCTGCCAGTGTATTAGGATTGGCCTATGACAAGGAAAATCGTGTCAGACTGTTGATGGATCGCGAGACTTACGAAGCTGAATGGTTTGGGTGTCATCCCTGCAAAAATGACGGCAGTTTGAAAATGAAAACTGCCGACCTGCTAAATAAATTTCTTCCCCATATTTGCCACGATGTGACTGTGGTAGACCTTTAATGATCAAAAAATCCCTGTCCCAATCGGGACAGGGATTTTTATTATGCGTTTCTCAGCAAATTACTTGTTGCTCAGAGCCTCGTCGATGGCCTTGGCAGCGGTCTTGCCGGCGCCCATAGCCAGAATGACGGTGGCAGCACCGGTAACAGCATCGCCGCCGGCGTAGACATTGGCCTTGGAGGTCAATCCGTCCTCGTTGACCACGATACCGCCCTTGCGGTTGAATTCCATACCGGCGGTAGTAGACTTGATCAGGGGGTTGGGGCTGGTGCCCAGAGACATGATGACGCAGTCCACGTCAATGTCGAACTCGCTGCCCTCCACCTCGATGGGACGACGACGGCCGGATGCATCGGGCTCGCCCAGTTCCATCTTGATGCAACGGATCTTCTGCACGTCATCGTTCTCGTCAGCGAAGATTTCAACGGGATTGCACAGAGTCTTGAAGATCACGCCCTCTTCCTCTGCGTGCTCGACCTCTTCCTTACGGGCAGGCAGTTCTTCCATGCCGCGGCGATACACCACGTATACCTCAGCGCCCAGACGCTTTGCGCAGCGGGCAGCGTCCATAGCCACGTTGCCGCCGCCGACGACAGCAACCTTCTTGGGATGCTGGATG
>JAKSQE010000157.1 GCA_024404295.1 Oscillibacter sp. | reverse complement strand
AATATACAGTTCTGTCTGGAGGGAAAAGCCTTTTGGAACGGATAACACGGTAGCGGTTCATATCCGCCATCTTCGGGAAAAACTGGAGATCAACCCTGCCGAGCCCCGCTACATCAAGGTCGTCTTCGGGCAAGGCTACAAAATGGAGGGAGAGAGAAGAAAATGAAGCGTTTTATCAAAACACTTGCCGGAAAAACCATTACGTTTATCGCCTGTATTTTATCTGTCTGCATTCTTGCTGCCAGTATAGTAGGCATTATTTTTTACACGCAGAATGGTATGGAATTCTATCGGTTTTCCGAACAGGACTTACAGGAAAATTACCTTGTGAGTGGACCATTGCGCGGCTACGGCTATACGATTTTGTGGGATCAGTTATCCGAGTCGCCCGATTACTGGGAAGATTTTAATTATAGAATCTTTGATGCGGACGGCAAGCTCGTTGTTCAGACCGAAGACTTTACAAATGTCGATGCCGAAACATATTCGCTTTCCTATGGCGTCCTGAAAGATGAAAATGGTAAATTAACCGATATCTTTTATCATTCAAAAGGTGACCCGTACGATGAATGTGCAGAATACTATAAGGTCATTCTTTCGCTTGTTGAGGGAGGATCGGCGGCAATCGAATTTCATCTATTTTCGACTGCGCTGCATACGGCGTACGTCCTTCGCTATGCGATTTATTTCATCGCGCTGGCATCGCTGCTTCTTGCAATCGCCTGCTTTGTCGCCTTAATGTATGCCTCCGGCCGCAGGCCGGATACAGATGAGCTGGTTCCGGGACTTCTGCACAAAATTCCGTATGACCTGCTTCTTGCTGCCTGCGGAGCGATTGGCATTGGTTTGTGCTATATCGGTGAGGAATTGACATACCGCAATTTTGGCGATATCTGGACCGTTATCTGTATTTCCGTGTTATGCGTTGTAGGGCTTAATATGGTGCTTGGCCTTTGCATGAGTGCTGCGAGCAGAATCAAACAGCATACGTTCCTGAAAAATACCGTAATCTACCGTTTCATAAAACTGATATGGAAAGTGCTGCGCGGTATTTGGACTTTGCTGAAAAAGCTCCATCATTTCAACGCCTCTCTTGTCAGAGGAATCCCGCTGGTTTGGAAAACGGGACTTGCATTCTGTGGTATTTCGCTTCTGGAACTATTGTTCATTGCATGGGCCGATGGCAATCAGGGTGCGACCGTAGTGATGTGGCTCATCGAAAAAGCGATCCTGCTTCCTGCCCTGCTGTATCTAGCGCTGATACTCCGCAGACTCCAAAAAAGCGGAGCCGCGCTGGCAAACGGCGACTTATCTTATCACACGGATACCAAGGGGATGTTTTGGGACTTTAAGCAGCATGGTGACAATCTCAACAGCATTGCCGACGGTATGGCGATTGCCGTGGAAGAGCGCATGAGAAGCGAGAGACTGAAAACAGAGCTGATAACTAATGTTTCTCATGACATTAAGACACCGCTGACCTCGATCATCAATTATGCCACGCTGATTGGCGGCGAATCCTGCGATAATCCGAAGATAACGGAGTATTCAGAAGTGCTTGTCCGCCAGTCGGAAAAGCTGAAGCGGCTGATTGAAGATCTGGTCGAAGCGTCCAAGGCGTCTACGGGAAATCTGGAGGTTTTTCTTGCACCGTGTGATGCCGCAGTCTTTATTACGCAGGCCAGCGGTGAATACGAGGAAAAGCTGCAAAAGTCCGAGCTTTTATTGGTTACCAAACAGCCGGAAAAGGACCTTCGCATCATGGCTGACGGACGGCGGATGTGGCGCATATTCGATAATCTGATGAACAACATCTGCAAATATGCGCAGAGCGGCACCCGCGTATATCTTACCCTTGAGGAACAAAACGGTAACGCCGTCATTTCCTTCAAAAATACTTCCCGAGAGCCTTTGGATATGTCAGAGGAGGAACTGATGGAACGCTTTACAAGGGGGGATTCGTCCCGCAATACCGAAGGAAACGGTCTTGGTCTTTCCATCGCTAAGAGTATGGCAGAGCTGCAGGGCGGCAGCTTAAAGCTTTCCATCGACGGGGATTTGTTCAAGGCAATTCTGACTTTCCCACTGATCTGATGCTTTTGCGTTGCAGTAGAATTCAACAATTACCATTGGTCCCTACTTGAAAACTTTGCAACTATACAGCCCTGAAATGCGGTGCTACA
>JAKSQE010000156.1 GCA_024404295.1 Oscillibacter sp. | reverse complement strand
CCGTGTTGCCATGCGTCACTGGGACGAAAAGGATCAGCTTGGCGGCTATATCTGGCACACCACCGGATCCGGCAAAACGCTGACCAGCTTCAAGTCCGCACAGCTTATCGCCAATTCCAACGATGCGGACAAGGTCGTTTTCCTTGTGGATCGTGTAGAACTTGGAAATCAGTCATTTGAAGACTATCAAGGTTTTGCTGATGATGCAGATTCTGTGCAGGCCACGGAAAACACGGATATGCTTGTGGCGAAGCGCAAAAGCCCGGATGCCGCAAATACGCTGATGGTTACAGCCATTCAGAAAAGGAGCCGCGTCAAACTGGATGACGGCGTGAACGCCCACGACATTGAGCTCATTCAGGCGAAAAGAATCGTTTTTATCATAGACGAAGCGCACCGGGATGTATTTGGCGAGATGCTTCGCAACATCAAGGAGACCTTCCCGAATGCTATTTTCTTCGGTTTTACCGGAACACCCATCTATGACGAAAATCAGAAGAAAATGAGTACCACCGCGGATGTGTTCGGAAACGAGCTTCACCGCTATGTGATTGCCGACGGCATTAGAGATAAGAACGTGCTGGGCTTTGATCCCTATCAGGTACTTACATATAAAGACCGTGATCTGCGCAAAGTCGTTGCACTGGAAAAAGCAAAGGCGGCTACCGAAGCCGAGGCTATGGCAGATCCGGCAAAGAAAAAAGTTTATCTCCATTACATGAGCCCCGCCGAAGTGCCCATGGCAGGTTTTTGCCTTTCTGACGGGAGCTATGTGAGAGGCATAGAGGACTACATTCCCAATGTTCAGTACGAGCGGGAAGAGCATCAAAACGCGGTAGTGGATGACATTTTGGCCAACTGGGTAACACTCAGCCAGGGCAGCAAGTTCCATGCAATATTCGCCACCAGCAGTATTCCGGAGGCAATCCAGTATTATAAGCTTTTCAAGGACAAAAGCCCGGATTTCAAGGTTACGGCGCTGTTCGATCCTTCCATAGATAATAACGGAACCGGAATATACAAGGAAGATGCCATCGTCGAGATCATAGACGATTATAACAAGAGATATGGCATGGAATTCCGTATGTCTACATACGCGGGTTTCAAGAAAGACATATCGTTCAGGCTCGCACACAAAAAGGCGTACATGGGCATTGAAAACACCCCGGAAAAACAGGTGGAGCTGTTGATCGTTGTGGATCAGATGCTTACCGGCTTTGACTCAAAGTGGATCAATACGCTGTACATGGACAAAGTGTGCGTCTATGAGAAGCTGATTCAGGCAGTATCCAGAACGAACCGTCTGTTCGGACCGGACAAGCCGTTCGGAACCATTCGCTATTACCGCAGACCGCACACGATGAAGCGGAACATCGAAGAGGCGTTCAGACTGTACTCTGGCGAAAGACCCATGGGCCTTTTTGCTGATAAGCTGGAACACAATCTGAACATGATGAATGATCTTTTCGACGAGATCGAAACGCTGTTCCGTTCCGAGGGAATTGAGAATTTTGAAAAGCTGCCCGACGGCAATGCAGAACGCGGCCGGTTTGCAAAGCTCTTCAAGCAGCTGAACAATTATCTGGAAGCAGCAAAGATTCAGGGGTTTACATGGGACAAGTTATCCTATAAGGAAACCGGATGGGATGAACGCATTGATCTGCGCTTTGACGAAACAGTTTATCTGATTCTGGCGCTAAGGTATAAGGAGCTCTTCTCCTCCACCGGCGGCGGAGGCGTTGGCGATGTCCCGTATGAAATAGACACATACCTTACGGAGATCAATACCGGTGTGATTGACACCAACTACATGAACTCCAGATTTCAAAAGTACCTGAAAGCCTTGCAGGACGGCGAAGAGACTGCTGCTGTATTGGATGAGCTGCATAAATCCTTCGCAACGCTGACACAGGTCGAGCAGAAGTATGCAAATATATTCCTGCATGACGTACAGAGTGGTGATGTGGTCGTCGAAGAAGGAAAGACGCTGCGCGATTATATTACCGAGTACATGACCCGCGCCAAGAACGACCAGATTCATAGATTTGCCGTTGCAACAGGCGTTGATGAAGCAGAACGGCGCGCATTCATGCAGTTAAAGGTCACCGAGGCCAACATCAATGAGTTCGGGCGCTTTGATCGCCTGAAAGGAACCGTTGACCGGGCACTGGCAAAAGCGTTTATAGAAAAACTGGAAGGCGGTACAATCAAACCGTTCCAGGTAAATATGAAAATCGACCAGATATTAAGAAGGTTTATTCTGGAAGACGGATTCGACGTGGAATAAAAAGGCATACGGCAAAGCCAGATTTCCGTTGGAGGGGAAAATGAGAGATACACTTAAAGAACTATTTGGCAACACCATTATTCACAAATATTCTCTTCCTCATGAGAATATAGGAATGACGTCCCTGTCAACAGAATCTGACGAGTGTTATTCTGTGCAGTCAAATCAAGCGCTATCAAAACTCATATACAATGGTATCGTTGAATATTCGCTTGGTGAAAAGCATGTGGATATTAAT
>JAKSQE010000155.1 GCA_024404295.1 Oscillibacter sp. | reverse complement strand
AAATGCCCTTGCTCTCATACTGCGGTTCGCAGCTGACATTGATGCCCAGACGCTTCATCAAAGCGATATCCTCATCGTTCAGCACCACCGTAAAGTGGGCATCGCAGCCCCGCAGCTTGGGCAGCTGCTGCTGCGCCAGATCGGCCAGAGGATTGGTCAACGCGGAAATCGTCAGTGCCAGCAGCACCTCATCGGTATGCAGACGGGGATTTTTATGTCCCAGATATTCCGTTTTCAGTTTGCAGACAGGCTCCAGCACCTGTGCGGAGATCAGTTCAAACTGATCGCCGATGCCGCCCAAAGCTTTCAGTGCATTCAGCAGCAGTGCAGACGCAGCACCCAGATTGCTGGAGGTCTTACCGGTAACTACTGTTCCGTCCGGCAGTTCCAACGCACCGGCGGGAGCACCAGTAGCGGCAGCCTTGTCCAACGCAGCTGCCACGGCAGGGCAGATCTCAGCAGTCACACCGGCCTGCTGCATCACCAGTTCCAGCTTACGCACAGCCTCGTCGCTGCCCTTGCCCTGCACCTGCTCCACGCAGGCGGTATAGTAACGGCGAAGGATCTCCCTGCGGGACGCCTCACAGCAGGCATCGTCATCCACAATGCACTTACCCGCCATGTTAACACCCATATCTGTGGGAGACTTGTAGGGAGAAGATCCCTGAATACGCTCGAAAATGGTGTTCAGCACCGGGAAGAGCTCCACATCGCGGTGATAGTTCACGGTGGTCACGCCATAAGCGTCCAGATGGAAGGGATCGATCATATTCACATCGTCCAAATCGGCAGTGGCAGCCTCATAGGCCAGATTCACCGGATGCTTCAAGGGCAGGTTCCAAATGGGGAATGTCTCAAATTTAGCATAGCCGGCCTGAATACCGCGCTTGTGATCGTGATAGAGCTGGGAGAGGCAGGTCGCCATCTTACCGCTGCCGGGGCCGGGAGCGGTGACCACCACCAGAGAGTGTGTCGTTTCAATATAATCGTTCTTGCCCAAGCCCTCATCGCTGACGATATGCTGCACATCGGAGGGGTACCCGGCAATGGGATAATGTTTATAGCACTGAATCCCCAAAGCGTGCAAGCGCTTCAAAAAGGCGTCCGCCGCAGGCTGGCTGTTGTACCGGGTCAGCACCACGCTGCCCACATACAGACCCATTGAACGGAAAATATCCGTCAGGCGCAAAACATCGTCATCATACGTAATACCCAGATCGCCGCGCACCTTATTTTTCTCAATGTCGTTGGCATTGATAGCGATCACGATTTCCACGTCGTCCTTTAGCTGCTGGAGCATCCGGATCTTGCTGTCCGGTTCAAAGCCCGGAAGCACACGGGAAGCATGATAGTCGTCAAACAGTTTGCCGCCGAACTCCAGATACAGCTTACCACCGAACTGGCCGATGCGCTTGCGGATCTGTTCAGACTGCATCTCCAGATATTTCTGATTGTCAAAGCCGATGTTTGCCATGAATATACGCCTTCTCTCTGTAAAATCACATACACCTCAATATAGCACAAACAACCTTTTTTTGAAAGAGGGCGAAATGCCAAAAGTACAGCACAATCCTTATACCATTTGACAAATGTTTCCTGCTTCTCAACGGAGAATCCACCCGCAAGCGGAAGAAATTTGTGCAGATTATCATTGACTGTTTCCCCTCTAAATGTTACTCTTAGGCTGTATTATATTCGGCTGTTTTCAATGATTTCTTTCCGGGTCACGCTGAAAAAGCCGTGACCTGATGCCGTTAAAAACTTGAAAAAAAGGAGGATGCAGCAGTGGAGCAAAATCTGATGTTAACAGAGTTGTTTGGCAGCAAAGTTTTTAATGAGGAGACGATGCGACAGCGTCTCTCTACCTCTGCCTTTCAATCCTGGAAGCAATGCGTTACCGATGGTACCGCTCTGGACCTGACCACCGCCAGTGAGATCGCCGAAGCCATGAAGCGCTGGGCCATCGAAAACGGCTGCACCCACTATACCCATTGGTTCCAACCCATGACCGGATTTACCGCCGAAAAGCACGAGAGTTTCATTGCTCCCGCTCCCGGCGGTCGTGCGATCATGGAATTCTCCGCACAGGAATTGGTACGCGGTGAGGCCGATGCCTCTTCGTTCCCTTCCGGCGGTCTGCGTGCAACCTTTGAAGCCCGTGGCTATACCGCTTGGGATCCCACTTCCTACGCTTTCATCAAGGAGGGTTCCCTGTGCATTCCCACCATTCTCTGCTCCTATGCCGGTCATGCACTGGACAAAAAGACCCCCCTGCTGCGCTCCAATGAGGACGTCAGCCGGCAGGCCATCCGCATCCTGCGTTTGTTCGGCGATACGGAGTCGAAAAAGGTCATCCCCAGTGTGGGTCCCGAGCAGGAGTATTTCCTCATCGACAAGAATCTGTACAGTCAGCGCAAAGACCTGCGCATGACCGGCCGTACCCTGTTTGGTGGAAAGCCGCCCCGCTCTCAGGAGCTGGACGACCATTACTATGGCACCATCAAGCCCCGTGTTGCCGCTTTTATGAAAGATCTGGATGAGC
>JAKSQE010000154.1 GCA_024404295.1 Oscillibacter sp. | reverse complement strand
CCGCCGCAGAGGAGGCTGCCGAGGAAGCTGCTCCTGTCGAGGAGTAATTCAAAGAATAAAGAAAAGCAGGTCGAAAGACCTGCTTTTCTTTTCAGACATATTGTGATTTTTTTCACATTTTTGTTGCATTCCAGTTTTTGCTATGCTATGATAAAGCAAATCATAATTCTATTTTATTAGGAGGCGCATGCAAGATGAATTATACGGAAATGTATCAGGCAAAGCTGACAACTGCTGCTGAAGCGGTCAAGCTTGTAAAATCCGGCGATTGGGTGGACTACGGTTGGTGCTGCAACCATCCGGTGGAGTTGGACAAGGCCTTGGCTGCACGGAAAGATGAACTTTTCGATGTGAAAGTTCGTGGCGGTGTGACTATGTGGATGCCCGAAATCTGCAAGGCAGATGATGCCGGCGATCATTTCACATGGAATTCCTGGCATTGCAGTGGCATTGACCGTAAGATCATCGGAAAAGGGATGGGGTTCTTTGGCCCTATGCGCTACTCTGAACTGCCTCGTTTCTACCGAGATGGCAATGTAAATGTCGATGTGGCTATGCTGCAGGTTACTCCGATGGATTCCCACGGTAACTTTAACTTCGGCCTGTCCGCCTCTCATTTGGGGGATATGCTAAGCCGTGCTAAGAAGATCGTTGTAGAGGTTAACCAGAATCTTCCTTGGGTGTTCGGTCTAACTGGAACGGAAATCAACATCAAGGACGTTGATTTTGTTGTTGAAGGTGAAAACCCTGCTGTGGCAGCATTGGGCGCCGGCGCACCACCCACCGATGTGGATAAGAAGGTTGCCGAGATGATCGTGAAAGAGATTCCTAACGGTGCCTGCTTACAGCTTGGCATCGGTGGCATGCCTAATACCGTTGGCTCCTTGATTGCTCAGTCCGATTTGAAGGACCTGGGTGTTCATACCGAAATGTATGTGGATGGCTTTGTCGATATGGCTATGGCTGGAAAACTCAGCGGTAAAAATAAGTCTTTGGATAAAGGACGTCAGGTTTACGCGTTTGCTGCCGGTTCTCAAAAGCTGTATGACTATATTAAATATAATCCGGATGTTATGGCAGCACCCGTTGACTATACCAACGACGTTCATGTAATTTCTCAGTTGGATAACTTTATTTCTATTAACAACGCCATTGATATGGACTTGTTTGGTCAGGTGAACGCTGAATCTGCCGGCGTGAAACATATCTCCGGCACTGGCGGCCAGCTGGACTTCGTGATGGGTGCCTATCTGTCTAAGGGCGGTAAGAGCTTCATCTGCATGTCCTCCACCGTTACAGGCAAGGATGGTTCCGTCAAGAGCCGTATCGTCCCCACACTGACGAACGGTTCCATTGCAACCGATCCTCGTTCTTCCATCCATTACATTGTCACCGAGTACGGCATGGTCAACCTGAAGGGCACCTCCACTTGGGAGCGTGCCGAGGCTCTAATCAGTATTGCTCATCCTGATTTCCGTGATGAACTGATTGCGAATGCTGAGAAAATGCACATCTGGCGCAAATCTAACAAGCGCTGATCAACTTACAGCACACGAGAGAGGAATCCAATTAGGATTCCTCTCTTTTCATACGAAGTGAGCAGACAAATTCACGTCGAAATTCGGCTCTAAAAGGCTTGCGCCGTAGAATGCGGTATACTATAATAAGAACAGTCTGTGGCAATTTTGCCGCAAAAACAGAAGAAATGAGTTTCAATATGTTTAAAGTACTGAAAACAGAAGGCCGTGCCCGGCGAGGAGAGTTTACCTGCGCACATGGCGGAACGGTACAGACTCCTGTATTTATGAATGTCGGCACTCAGGGAGCTATCAAAGGCGGTGTCTCAGCCCATGACTTAAAGGAAGTGGGTTGT
Source organism: Oscillibacter sp. (assembly GCA_024404295.1). Lineage (GTDB taxonomy): Bacteria > Bacillota > Clostridia > Oscillospirales > Oscillospiraceae > Oscillibacter. The sequence continues at coordinate 684 of JAKSQE010000154.1, read as the reverse complement.
CAAATTGAACTGAGCAACACCTATCATCTGCATCTTCGTCCCGGCGATAAAATTGTTCGTCAGATGGGCGGACTTCACAAGTTTATTGACTGGGATGGTCCCATTTTGACAGATTCCGGTGGATTTCAGGTATTTTCCTTAGCTTCTCTTCGAAAGATCAAGGAAGAAGGCGTTACCTTTGCCAGTCACATTGACGGCCATAAGATTTTTATGGGTCCGGAAGAGTCGATGCAGATTCAGTCAAATCTTGGCAGTGATATTGCCATGGCATTTGATGAATGCGTAGAAAACCCCGCTCCATACGAATATGCTAAAGCCAGTTGCGAGAGAACATTACGATGGCTGGAACGCTGCAAAGCAGAACACGACCGCTTGAACAGTCTGCCGGATACAGTGAATCCCAAGCAGCTGTTATTCGGTATCAACCAAGGTGCAACCTACGCAGACTTGCGTGCATGGCATATGCAGCAGATAGCGAAAATCGACTGCGATGGCTTCGCGATTGGCGGACTGGCTGTGGGCGAACCAACAGAAGTCATGTATGAGATGATCGACGTTGTGGAACCTCATATGCCGAAAGAAAAACCGCGCTATCTGATGGGCGTTGGAACTCCCAGCAATATCATCGAGGGCGTTGCCCGCGGTATAGATTTCTTTGACTGTGTCATGCCGTCCCGAAACGGC
>JAKSQE010000153.1 GCA_024404295.1 Oscillibacter sp. | reverse complement strand
CAGCAGCCAGAAGTGGTCGCTGTAATACTGTAAGCGCTGGACAAAATCCTCCCGCTTTGCTGCTTCCGCCGCAGGGAAACAGGCGGCTTCCACGGCGGCAAGTTGGTCCAGATCCGCCATGGTTGCGGTTCGAATTTCCATCATCATTCCCTCCACTCATTGCTATTTTCGTCCGTCAGAGTCTTCGTTCGCCACTTGCCCGCCAGGTAGTACCACATGGTAATGATAAAGCCCACCGTCCAGCCGATGCCGTAGCTGTGGTACATATACGCCGAGCCAAAGCGGTTGGCAAGAAGGTAGAGGAACGGCACACGAATGAGGATCAGGGATGCTACCACATTGAGCATGGGAAACAGGCTGTCTCCGGCGCCACGCATGGCGCCGTTGAGGACGAAGACCACAGCAAACAGTGCATAGGGCGGCATAATGCAGCGCAGGTAGGTGGTGCTGGCCTCAATCACAGGCAGATCGGGGCTGAATAGGCCCGATAGCTGCGGCCCCCAGATGCACAGCACCACGGCAGTCAGCGCCGTCCAGAGAGCGGCAAATATGGCAGTGACCTTTGTGCCGTATTCAGCCCGCTCCGTCTCTTTCGCACCAATATTCTGCCCCACAAAGGCGGTGATGGCGGCGGCAAGACTCTGAATGGGGAGAAAAGCGAGGGAGTCCAGTTTGTTGCCAACATTAAAACCGGCGGTGAAGGCCTTTCCATAGGAGTTGATCTTGGACAGGGCGAACATCGTGCCAATGGAAACGAGCGACATCTGCAAACCTGCCGGAAGACCGATCTTCAGAATATCTCGAAACAATGTGCCGTCAAATATGCCGTTGAAAGGATGAATGGCGATCTCGGGATAGCGTCGATTGATATAGAACAGGCCAAACAGCCACGAGCAGCTCTGGGCAATGATGGTGCCGAGCGCCACACCCAGAACTCCCAAATCTACCGCCAGCACCAACACCAAATCAAGAATGATGTTCAGAAGCGAGGAAACGGCAAGGAACAGCAGGGTCGAGCTGCTGTCTCCCACTCCGTTCAGAATGCCGGCGTTCAGATTGTAACCGATGGTGCCGATGAGTCCGGCACACACCACGGACAGGTAGATAAAGGCCTCATGATACGCCGCCTCGTCCACTCGCAGCAATACCATCAAAGGTTTGACCATTACCACGGCGAATAGTGTGACGGGCACAATGCCCCACACGAAAGCAGTGTAGAGGGTATCCACCGCCTGCCGCACTTTCTCCGGTTTTCCACCGCCGTAGAACTGGGCAATCATGACTGTGCCGCCGGTGGAAATACCCATAAACAGGGACGAGAAGAAGAAAATCACCGGGAACCCGGTGCCTACAGCAGCCAGAGCGGCGTCGCTGACGTAGTTTCCCACTACCCAGCTATCCACCATATTATAAAGTTGTTGCAGCAGGTTGCCCGCCAGTAGGGGCAGGGAAAACAGAATGATGTGGCGAATGGGACTGCCTACCGTCATATTCCGCATGCCGGACTCTTTTGCCATAAAATCACCCACGATTCAAACGTTTCTTATCCTCTATGTTACCCGATTTTCCTGACTGCTTCAAGTTGATTTTCCGCAAAAAGTTGGGTACAATGTGGAAAAAAGAACGACGCACAGGGGGAAAACGGAATGAAATTCGTATCATGGAATGTGAATGGTCTGCGAGCCTGTTTGAATAAGGGCTTTTTGGACTTCTGCGCCTTTGCCGATGCAGACGTGATTTGCCTGCAAGAGACGAAAATGCGACCGGAGCAGGCGGAGTTCGACCTGCCCGGCTACCATCGCTTCTGGAACAGCGCCGATAAGGCAGGCTATTCCGGTACAGCGATTTTCACCCGTACTGAGCCGCTGCGTGTGACCTATGACTTTGGTGAGGATATCCACCGCCACGAAGGCCGTGTGATTACGGCGGAGTATCCGAACTTTTATCTGGTCTGCTGCTATACGCCCAATTCCAAAGACGGCCTTGCCCGTCTGGACTATCGCATGGAATGGGAGGACGCCATCCGGGAGTATCTCATGGAACTGGATGCCAAGAAGCCTGTGGTCTACTGTGGCGACTTGAATGTGGCCCATGAGGAAATTGACATCAAAAACCCCAAAACCAACCACATGAGCGCTGGTTTCTCTGATGAGGAGCGTGCCAAGATGACCCAACTCCTCGCCTCCGGCTTTACCGACACGTTCCGGTATTGTTATCCTGACAAAGCGGGGGCATATTCGTGGTGGAGCTATCGATTTAATGCCCGCAAGAACAATGCAGGTTGGCGCATTGACTACTTTATCATTTCCAATCGCCTGCAAGATAAGATTCAAACCGCCGACATTTGGAACGAGGTGCTGGGCAGCGACCATTGCCCGGTGGTACTGGAATTGAATTTATAAAAGAACTGACCGGGGATATCCCGGTCAGTTTTCTTCTATCTCGATGGGGCCATGTTCCTGCTCAAAGGCAGCGATACGGTGACGAATCATCTGTTCCAATTCACGGTTCTTTGTTCTTCCTTCGTTCCTTGGCATGGGCGCTGCCTTTTTTGGCAAGATCGTCGAGAAGAACATCCGCCTC
>JAKSQE010000152.1 GCA_024404295.1 Oscillibacter sp. | reverse complement strand
GCCGTCCCGCTGGTAAGCCCGTTATCGCCGGCGAAGAGGGCATCTGCCTGGGCTGCGGTGTTGCAACCCTGTCCATCAGCTACTATGATCTGGGTACTGCCACCGGCAAGATGGCCGCTAAGGTTCTGACCGGCGAGGCTGACATTTCCACCATGCCCATCGAGTATGCTCCTCAGTTCACCAAGAAGTACAACGCTGATATCGCTGCCGATCTGGGTCTGACCATTCCCAGCGATTACGAAGCTATTGTCACTGAGTAATTCTTCCGAATTTCCAAAAAGTTTTTAGAAAAACAGCGAGAAAGGTCTTCCCTTTCTCGCTGTTTTTTGTTATACTGTCGACGTCTATCAACATTTTTGGAGGAAGATCGTTATGAATCCGATTGCGCTTCTCAACTCACTCCCCGGCGCAGTCTCTCAGGGACTGATTTGGGGTATTATGGCCATTGGTGTCTATTTGACCTATCGTATTCTGGATGTGGCCGACTTGACGGTGGACGGTACCATGTGTACCGGCGGTGCCGTGTTTATTATGCTGACCATGGCCGGGTGGTCGATTCCGGCAGCTCTGCTGGCATCTTTTGTGGCCGGTATGTTGGCTGGTCTTTGCACCGGACTGCTGCACACTGCTTGCGGCATTCCCGCCATTCTGTCCGGTATTTTGACCCAGTTGGCTCTGTATTCCGTGAACCTGCGAATCATGGGCAAAGCAAATCAGCCCATTAACGCCAACAATTATAAGCTGCTGGTGTCCTCCCGTAATGTAAAGGTTCTGTCTCTGCAAAACCCCATTTTTGTGGTCGGTGTGTTTGCCATCGCTTTGATTGCCATTCTGTACTGGTTCTTCGGCACTGAACTGGGCTGCTCCATGCGTTCCACCGGTTCCAACGGCCATATGAGCCGTGCGCAGGGCATCAACACCAACTTCACCACGGTGCTGGGCCTGATGCTCTCCAACGGACTGGTGGCTTTGTCCGCAGCTCTGCTGAGCCAGTATCAGGGCTTTGCCGACGTCAATATGGGCCGTGGCGCCATCGTCATCGGTTTGGCAGCTGTCATTATCGGCGATGTTATTTTCGGCAAGATTTTTACGAATTTTGGTTTGAAGCTGTTGAGTGTAGTCTTCGGTGCCATTATTTACTACGTCGTGTACTCTTTCGTCATCTGGCTGGGTATGAGCGGCGATGATATGAAGCTGATCACCTCTGTGATTGTGGCTCTCTTCCTCTCTATTCCCTACTGGAAGGGCAAATATTTCACCAAGGCTAAGAACGGAGGCAAGATTCATGCTTGAGATTAAGAATATTCATAAGACGTTTAACGCCGGTACGGTCAACGAAAAGCATGCGCTCAATGGCCTGAGTCTGACGCTGAACGACGGTGATTTCTGCACGGTCATCGGTGGTAACGGTGCCGGTAAATCCACCATGCTGAATGCTGTGGCCGGTGTTTGGCCTGTCGATAGCGGCAGCATCTCCATTGATGGTATTGACTTGACCCACATGCCCGAGCATAAGCGTGCCAAGTATATCGGCCGTGTATTCCAGGATCCCATGATGGGCACCGCTGCTACCATGCAGATCGAAGAAAACCTGGCTCTGGCCGCCCGTCGTGGTAAGCTCCGCACGCTCCGCCCCGGCATCACCAAAGCCGAGCGTGAAAGCTATATCGAGGCTCTGAAAATTCTGGATCTGGGGCTGGAAGACCGCCTGACCAGCAGAGTCGGTTTGCTGTCCGGCGGTCAGCGTCAGGCGCTGACGTTGCTGATGGCCACCCTGCAGAAACCCCATCTGCTTCTGCTGGACGAACATACCGCTGCTCTGGATCCCAAGACCGCCGCTAAGGTTCTGGACGCCACCGAGCGCATCGTATCTAAGGATCACCTGACTACATTGATGATCACCCACAACATGAAGGACGCCATTGCCCACGGCAACCGCCTCATCATGATGTATGAGGGTCATATCGTCATTGATGTCTCCGGTGAGGAGAAGAAAAAGTTGACAGTTCCTCAGCTTCTGGAACTGTTCAGCAAAGTCAGCGGTTCCGACGAAGCCGACGACAAGCTGTTACTGTCCTAAAGAAAAGGCAAATTTACAGGCCGAGATGCCACGCATCTCGGCCTGTTTTGTAACCATTTGTAATTGAAGTTCCCTTCTTTTCGTGTTACGCTTTACAAAAAGCAGAAAGGAAGTTTATTTATGAAGCAAATCATGGCAGGTCTTCTGTCTGTTATTCTGATGATTTCTTTATTTGGCTGTTCCAAAAAGGCATCTGATATCCCCGGTCAACCCGATACTCCTCCCCAGGCAAGTGACGAATCCGTTGTTTTGCCGGAAGGCCCACTGTATCTGCTGACCGCCGAATACGGGCGGCTCTATGCTGTCAATGCCGCGGGCGAAGGCACTCTTTTGCGGGACGCCTATTGCACTGCCCTTGACCGCAGAGGCGATCTTGCCGTTGCCGCCTTTGATAATGGAGAAATCTTTCTTTTCGACCTGTCCACGGGTTCGGAACGGCTGCTGACCACCGATAAACTCCCCGCCTATTTTATTATGATGACGGATTCCGGTTTTTTCTGCATCATCTCCACAATATCCGAAAGCTATTCCTACTACTTTGATTTTGCCTCCGGAAAACAGATAGAAGACCTCGGTTGGAGCTTTGCCACCGACGGCAGCATGCTATATTATTTTAGCTGGAATGAAGGAACTACCCTCCACTCCTTTGATAC
>JAKSQE010000151.1 GCA_024404295.1 Oscillibacter sp. | reverse complement strand
AAGACATCAACTTCAGGAATATCTTCCGGTTTGACTTTGGTGATATCATCTACAAGCGGTAATCCAGGCCAGTGACGTTTTAAGACCTGCTGCCCGAACTTCAATATTTCACATTGAAATACAATTTCCATGCCAGCTCGTTCCAAACCAAGATCAATGCCCCCTATGCCGCTGAAGAAGGATGCTACTTTCAAGGGGTCTCCTCCTTCTTGGTTATCTGAGCAGCTAATACTCTGTCAGCTTCATTAAGTACCGTCCGGCGCACAAACTCACTATATGATGAATAGTTTAGAAGGCTGGCAACCCGCTTTAATTTTTCCAGCTCATCACCACTGATTCTAATACTCATCGTGATATCTTTATTCATGTAAACACCTCAAGAACCATTATAACTCTTGCGTACTACAATGTCAATACAATTGACCGCCGTAATGGGAATTTGCCTTTCATTCCCTTAGGCTATAAAGAATAGTCCTAAACTGAAGAAAAACGGTCTGTTTCTTTGCGGGATATTTTTTGCGCGATTTTGATTATCGCGTTCATGCTGCTTTCCTTTCCACGAACCATCTGCCCAGGTTATTCCCGGTCAGACTGCCGTTCCGCTCAAAGAACAGGTAACTCTGCCTGCCCCGGACAAAAATCGTATAGCGGTCGCCCTGACCGCCGGCTTTCGCTGCGGACGCCTGTCTGATCTCCGTGACACGGTCGATGGTGTATTTTCTCCCGTTCTCCCATGTCAGCTCTTCCGGGAGCATGACGCCGTCCTACCGGAAACTTACCTTTACCGCGACATACACTCTGTTGCTCATCGTCATTCTCCGTTCAGCAATCGCAATCATCGGTATTCACCGGAATCTCCATGCCGCGCAGGAAACTGCTCTGTGCGGTTATCGGGGATTCCGTAATTTTATACCCTCGCCATTTCATCATCCGGAACTTGAAGTCCAGCAGTTCCGCAGGCACCATAAGCTCGGCGGCAGCGGCAAAGAACGTACTGTCCCGGTTGAGCGCCTCCAGCACCTCGTCATCGTCCAGCAGATACTCTGCAGCGAAAAGATTCGCTTCCTTCTCATAGATGGAGGTGGCATCATACAGAGCCACATCGTGGAATGCATATACGCCCGTGTTCCGATGCAGCGCGGCGTGGCCGAGTTCGTGTGCCACGATGATCCTCTGGATAACAAGAGGCAGATCTTCATTTACGGTTATCAGCTTAATGCGCTTCTTCTCAAGAAAGAAGCCTTTCACGCAATCCGGGTCGGTACCGAGATGCTGCCGCAGCAGAATGATCCCCATATCGCCGCACAGCTGGAATGGGTCGGACTCGTTGAATTTGCGCTTCAGTTTTTCGACCTTATCACAGATATCCGCATAAGTCAAAAGGGCTTCCTTCCTTCTGTAAATGGTTAAACAGCATTCGGCTTTTACCGCTTTTACCAGTCGTTTTACCAGTATACCTGCCGTATACCTGCGGTGATTCTACCATAAACCACTGTCCCATTTTCAGGACTTTTCACTGTTCCTGCCGTATTTTTTCTTTGCTTCCTCTTTGCAGGCAAGGTACGCTGCCATGACCGCCTGGAAGTAGGCGTCCTTCTGCTCTTCGGAAATCGTGCCGCCGGCAAAGAGCGCCTTCGTTTCGTTGAGCAGCTCTTCCATGTCCCGCGCACCCTGAGCGCCGTGCAACGCACGGGCCTGTTCGATATAGGTGTCTTTCTCGATATCGGCGAGGGGTTCCATGCAGTTTTCATCGGTAAGGAATTTCACGGATACGTTCAGAGCCGCAGCCAGCTTTTCCACAGTGCTTCGACGGGCAATCGCGCCATCGGTCTCATATGCGCCTCCACAGCCCTCTCTGCACCCCCACCGGCGTCCGCCACCTCCGGCTAGGCCAACCCCGCCTGTTCTCGCCACCCCTTACTTCTATCTGCAACGGGCATCTTTGTCTCCTCCCCACACTCCCTTTCTGTAACTTCATCAATTTCATTTTTCTATTGACAGGGCTTCATCACTGTGATAGTCTTGCATTGAAGTTAGTGAAGTATATTCTGAGTATAACGCCACAACTTCATCTTGTCAATAGTTTTTGAGGAAGTTATGAGGCGCGCAAATTTCATTGGTGTGCAACGCGGGAATACCAAGCACAATATCGCATTGAAATCAAACGCGAAGTCATTTTTTTCAAATCTGAAAGGCAATTTTCAATTTTGAAATTTTCGTCATTTTCAAACTGCCAGTTGACATTCTCATCATGTTGTGATATTCTTCTCAAAAATGGAGGTGTGTTAAGCTATGAGTCTACGAGCAGTTGATAATATCTACGTTCTCGCGAAGGCCTGGGGTGTCAAGATTGGGGACATCGAGTCTGCGGCGTGTGTCAGTCCGGGTTACTTGAGCCGGCTTAGTAAGGCAGAAGGGAATCCTCACCCCAGCGTAGAGGTACTCCTTGCTGCATCGAAACTTTTAGGGGTCAGTGTCGACTCACTCCTAACATTGCAATTCCCTGTCCTATCTCCAACGGATGCGTATATCGAACCATTTCTCAGTAAAATCATAAAGAAAACAGAAGGCCTGGAGCTGCTTTGGTCACCTCTCGCGCCACTTCACCTAAAGGAGGCCACTTTTGACCAGGTCAGGCTTCAGGCAATCTCCTGGCCTTCAATGCCCAGAGCGACAGTGGTTGCGGCTAACGGGTCCGATCTTTTGGATGAAACGGGAACGTTCCGATCACCGTTTTATCCCAATTCTGCTATTGAATTTGACGGAACGGTTTTCTGCTCCGATATTGA
>JAKSQE010000150.1 GCA_024404295.1 Oscillibacter sp. | reverse complement strand
CAGCGAGATCCGCAAGATGTTCATCCCCGCCGACGGCTGTGTGTTGGTGGATGCAGACTATTCCCAGATCGAACTACGCCTGTTGGCTCACATTGCCAATGACGCTGCCATGCAGAATGCCTTTATTTCCGGTCAGGACATTCACACCGCCACAGCAGCGCAGGTGTTCCACGTAGCCATTGAAGATGTTACGCCGGAAATGCGCCGCAGCGCTAAAGCAGTCAACTTCGGCATCGTCTATGGTATCTCCGCTTTCTCCCTCAGTCAGGATATCGGTGTTTCCGTTGCAGAAGCAAAGGCATATATGGACGCTTATTTCGCCACGTTCCCCGGCGTACGCCGTTACATGGATGCCGTGGTGGAGCAAGCCAAGGATTCCGGCTTCGTGGAGACGATTTTCCATCGCCGCCGTACCCTGCCGGAACTGAAAAGTTCCAACTTCAATATGCGTTCTTTTGGTGAACGTGTGGCGCTGAACATGCCCATCCAGGGCACCGCTGCCGACGTGATGAAGTTGGCGATGGTAGCTGCCTGGAAACGTCTGAAAGCCGAAGTACCGGAAGCCAAATTGGTGCTTCAGGTCCACGATGAGCTCATTGTGGAATGTCCCGAAAGCTGTGCCGATCGCACCGCCGCTCTGCTGGAGCAGGAAATGGAGCAGATCGTATCTCTGTCCGTTCCTCTGACCGCTGAGGCCCATTGGGGGCGCAACTGGCTGGATGCCAAAGGATGATATTTCATGAAAAAAACCATTATTTTTCTGGCCGTCTTTTTCGGCTCGTTCTCTGCTTTTCTGGTGCCTTACGCTACGGCACCGTCCATGGTTCTTGTGCTGTACCGCATGCTGCTGACATTGCTTCTCATGCTGCCCATGCTGTGGAAGCACCGGCGGGAATTCTTATCCATTCCCCGCAAAACGCTGCTGCTGAATATCGGCAGCGGTGTGGCCTTAGGTCTGCACTTTACCACATATTTTGAAGCCCTTCGCACCACTTCCATCGCCTCCTGCGCCGTATTGGTAGACACGGAAGTGCTCTTTGTGGCGCTGATCTCCATCCTGTTCCTACGCAAAAAGATCTCACCGAAAGCTATGGCCGCCATTCTGGTGGCGTTTAGCGGTGCGGTGTTGGTGGCTCTCACCGACACCTCCTCTGCCAGCGGTGCGCTTTGGGGCGATATGCTGGCATTGCTGGCCTCCATTTTCATGGCGATCTATACCGTGCTGGGTGCCGTCTGCCAAAAAGACGTTTCCACCACGGTCTATACATATCTTGTTTATGCCTTTGCCGCTATGACCGTTTTGATCTTGTCTTTGGCAAACGGTTTGACCTTGACCGGCTATGGGATGGAAAACCTGTGGGCCGCCTTGGGCATGGCTGTGTTCTGCACGCTGTTGGGACACAGTTTATTCAGCTATTGTTTGAACTTTCTGCCTGCAACATTTATCTCAACCGTCCAACTCATGGACTGTATGTATGCCGCATTGTGGGGGCTGCTGTTCTATCATCAGCTTCCCGGATTGTCCATCCTGATAGGCGGCGCAATGATCGTCACCGGCATCGCTGTATATAGTCGGATGACGACGGAAGAATAAGAGGAGGAAACCCTATGGATTTGCGTATGCATGTGCGGATCGTTCCGATGACTGCCGACCATTTAGATGAGGTGGCCGAACTGGAACGCATCTGCTTTTCGACCCCTTGGAGCCGCAATATGCTGGCTGAGGAACTGGATAATGCTCTTTCCGCCTTTTTGGTGGCACTGGATGACAACGATAAGGTCGTCGGTTATGCCGGATTGCAAGTCGTCTTAGACGAGGGATACATCACCAATGTAGCTGTCCGCCCGGAGTGCCGCCGGCAGGGCATTGCAAGCAAACGCTTGCAGGTCTTTCTGGATTTTGCAGCAGCCAATCAGCTGGCGTTTCTGACGTTGGAAGTCCGTGCATCCAATTATGATGCCATTGCTCTCTACGGAACACGCGGATTCCGCAGTGTTGGCCGCCGCAAAAATTACTACGAACACCCCAAGGAAGACGCTATCATTATGACGAAGGAGTTCGAACATGGAACTGAAACTTCCAAGTCCTGAGCAACTGAAAGCGGTCTATGAGAAAGACATGAAAGAAGCCTTTCCTGCTGCGGAGTTAAAACCCTTGCACGCTATGGAGTCGATGTGGCAAAATGGCTGGTACAAGCCCTATTGCCTCTTCGATGGAGAGGCAATTTTAGGAGTTTGTTTCCTGTGGCTGGGGCATCCCGGCTGGGCCATTATTGACTATCTCGCCGTTACCAAAAATGCTCGTAACGGCGGATTAGGTGCCAAGATCCTGCAGATGATCCGAGATGTGGAACCTGATTTGGTTCTCTTTGGAGAAGCAGAAGCTCCAGAAGACGCTCCTGATCCCGCAATGGCAGAACGGCGATTAGGGTTTTACGCTCGCTGCGGCCTGCAGACCGCAGGCTACGATACCGAGATTTTCGGTGTCCACTATAAAACGCTCTACCTGCCCGGCCATGCTTTCACGGACGACGAATTGATGGCACAGCACCGCTTCATTTATCAAAACCAGTTTTCCCCGGAAAAGTACGCGAAATATGTTCAGATTCCTTACTCTGGGACGCCCAATCCCAAAGTGCGCTGGGATCAATAAGGAGCTCCCATGAAAATTTTAGCTTTTGAATCCTCTTGTGACGAAACTGCCGTTGCAGTTGTGGAAGACGGCCGCACCGCCCTTTCGGATGCCATCGCCTCACAAGTCGATCTCCACGCCTTCTATGGCGCTCTTGTACCCGAACTC
>JAKSQE010000015.1 GCA_024404295.1 Oscillibacter sp. | reverse complement strand
GTCGTAGGTAATGAGCATGACGCCGGTGATATGCGCCCGGCGCAGGGTGGCGATTGCCTTTTTCGGATCGGACAGCAGGGATTCGGTTGCCATGCAGACCCATATTTTCATTTTGATCGACCTCTCTTTCGGATATATCGGGGGTACTGAGATAATAGTACCCCAAACGGCAGAATTTGTCAATGACGGATTTGCGGAAAGGAGCCTTTCGGCGGGAGCTCTTTTTGCGACAGGCCTTCCTTTTTGACAAAAAAGAGAAATAGGCTCCGTGTCCATTGACACGGAGCCTACAAATGGAAGCAATCTTAGGACAGGGTCAGGTCGCCGTCCTTCACCCAACCGGCCTTGCGGCACAGTTGATTGATAGCAGGAGCCAAAATGGCGGGCAGAACAAAGGAAATCAGGAGCAGACCTGCCCAGTCGAATGCGGAAGGGGCGATGGCTGCAGCACCGTTGGCGATGGCACGCTCACTGGGAGCAAGCCAGCCAGTCCAGACGCCTAACTGACCGCACAGACCGCACGTACCCATACCGGAGTTGATGGGAGCGCCGTTCATCTCCAGTTTAAACAGGCAGGTGGCGATCGGGCCGGTAATGGCAGAGGCCAATGTCGGTGCAATCCAGATGCGGGGATTTTTCACGATATTAGGCATTTGCAGCATGGAAGTTCCGATGCCTTGGGAGACCAGACCACCCCAGCCATTTTCCTTAAAACTCATAACGGCAAAACCGACCATCTGCGCGCAGCAGCCTGCCACAGCGGCACCGCCGGCCAAACCGGTCAGTCCCAGTACGGAGCAAATAGCGGCGGAGGAAATGGGCAACGTCAAGGCAACGCCCACCAGTACAGATACCAGAATGCCCATCAGGAAGGGTTGGAGTTCAGTGGTCTTCATGATCAACTGGCCGAAAGCGCTGGCAACCTGGCCGATAGGAGGTGCGATCAGCCATGCTGCTCCAATGCCGATAAGCGTGGTGACGATGGGTGTTACCAGAATGTCCACTTTAGTTTCCTTACTAATGGCTTTGCCACACTCAGCGGCAATGATCGCCACGAACAGCACGGCTAAAGGACCGCCGGCGCCACCCAATGCATTACAGGCGTAGCCTACGGTTGACAGGGAGAAAAGCACGAGAGGCGGAGCCTGCAGAGCGTAACCAATTGCGATTGCCATGGCCGGGCCGCTCATAAAGGAAGCCATACCGCCGATAGTGTAAGCTTTCTCGTTGATTGTGATAATTTGAGCAGTTAAAAAACCGATGTGGAACTGACTGCCCAAGGTATTTAGAATGGTGCCAATCAGCAACGTGCAAAACAGACCCTGCGCCATAGCCCCCAGAGCATCGATGCCGTAACGTTTCGCAGAAATGACAATGTTTTTACGTTTCAGAAATGCGGTTATCTTATTCATATCATTCACCTGAAAAAACAAGTAGTATACAGGTGTCTTGACACCTGTATACTACACTATACACATCTACAATTTTTTTGTCAATATGATGCAATAGGATTTCTGCCGTCAATCTTCCCAAAGAATCTTCAATTCACGCAGTGCACTTTGTACGCGCTGAAACGCCTCTTCATTGGGACAGGAAAGCGTGTGGAGGTGAATCCCCTCTGTTAACAGAGAGAGGGGCTGAACACCTTCGCTGCGGGTCATAAATTGTTGCACCTCATAGCGGTTGGAAAGCTGAAGCGGGCCGGTGAGCTGACCGTAGATTGCATGGTCGACAATGACATCCAGCACGGTACAACCGTTGTCCACCATGACATTCAGTTCTTCCTCTGTTTGACCGGCACCGTGACGGACGGCAATTTGGCGAACGAGACCAGAGGGTTTTTGTGCGGTGACATAGCCACGTGGAGTGGCCTGGATCTCTGCCCCGGCAGAGCGCAGAAGTGCAATGTCTCCGACAATGATCTGTCTGGAAACGGAAAAGCAATCCGCCAATGCAGATGCACTCATGGGCTGATCCGCTTGCTGTAAAGTTTTCAGAATAGCTTGCCGCCGCTGATCGGAACGCATAAATAGCCCCCCAAAGATTAGATAAAAATAAGTATAACACAGTCTTCTGAAAATGCAAAGAAAAGCGATCCGCAAATTTTGCGGATCGCTTTGATGCCGATAGGAGATCAGCCACCCAGATAAGCTTTTTTAATGGCAGGGCTTGCCAGAAGCTCGGCACCGGTGCCGGAGGTGACGATCTTGCCGGTTTCCAGAACGTAGCCACGGTCTGCCACGGACAGAGCGGCCTGTGCGTTCTGCTCCACCAGCAGAATGGTTTTTCCGGCTTTGTGCAGATTCTGAATGATCTCAAAAATCTGCTCCACCAGAATGGGGGCCAGACCCATGGAGGGCTCATCCAACATCAGCAGCTTGGGCTGGCTCATCAAAGCACGACCCATAGCCAACATCTGCTGCTCACCGCCGGACAGCGTACCGGCGATCTGCCAGCGACGCTCTTTCAAGCGGGGGAAATAGTCGAAGACCATTTCCATATCTTCCTCAATGTTACCACCCTTGCGGATAAATGCACCCATATCCAGATTTTCCTGAACGGTCATCTGCTGGAAAATACGACGTCCCTCGGGAACCAGTGCCAGGCCCTTCGTGACCACCTTGTGCGCAGGGACCTTGCCCAGATCCTGATCCAGGAAAGTGACAGAACCGGTGCGGCTGCGAAGCAGACCGGACACGGTGTTCAGCGTGGTGGACTTACCGGCGCCGTTCGCACCGATCAGTGTTACGATTTCGCCCTCATTTACTTCAAAGGAGATGCCTTTGATTGCATGGATGCTGCCATAATAGACGTTAATATCATCAACTTTCAGAACAGTACTCATGATCACGCCTCCTTCTGCTTACCGAGGTAAGCCTCAATCACGGCAGGGTTAGACTGAATATCGGCGGGGGTGCCCTTAGCGATGCAACGGCCAAAGTTCAGCACGCAAATGCCCTCGCAGATGTTCATAACCAGACTCATATCGTGCTCAATCAGCAGGACTGCAATCTGGAACGTATCACGGATCTTGCGGATGTTCTCCATCAGATCAGCAGTTTCGGAGGGGTTCATACCGGCAGCGGGCTCATCCAACAGCAGCAGGCTGGGATTGGTAGCCAGAGCGCGGACGATTTCCAGTCGGCGCTGTGCACCGTAAGGCAGGGAACCTGCCTTTACGTGAGCAAGATCCTCCATGTGGAAAATGGATAACAGCTCCATGGCACGTTCATGGGCAACTTTTTCTTCTTTCCAGAAGTTGGGCAGACGGAGAATGCCGCTGACCATGCTGTACTGCATCTGTGTGTCCATAGCAACGGTGACGTTTTCCTCTACCGTCAGCTTGGGGAACAGACGAATGTTCTGGAAGGTACGAGCAATACCGGCACGATTCACCTGTGCGGTGGTCATGTTGTTGGTATCCTTGCCGTCCAGCAGAATGGTGCCATGGGTGGGCTGATACACTTTGGTCAGCATATTGAACACAGTGGTCTTACCGGCACCGTTGGGGCCAATCAGACCGGTGATCTCAGTGCGGCCAATGGTCAGGTTCAGGTCTTCCACGGCCTTCAGGCCGCCGAACGTGATGCCCAGACCGATGCACTCCAGAATGGGACGCTTGTTAATATCACGCTCCGTCAGCAAGCTGGTGGAGGGAACAGGAATCAATTTGGGATTATGTTCAGCCATTTCAGTTGCCCTCCTTTTCAGATTTCTTACCAAAGCGGGAGAAGAATACTTTCAGCTTGGGGTTGTTGGTGGCCAACATGACCAGAATCAGCACGATGGCATACACCAACATGCGATAATCGGAGAACTCACGCAGTGCCTCGGGCAGAATGGTCAGAGCTGCGGCAGCCACCAGAGAGCCCCAAACATTGCCCAGGCCGCCCAGAACCACAAACACCAGAATCAGGATGGAGGTGTTGAAGTTGAACTTAGTTGCCTGCAGAGAGGAAAAATTCAGACCGTACAGAGCGCCTGCGGCACCTGCCAGGGCGGCAGAGGTGACGAAAGCCATCAGCTTGTACTTGGTTACGTTGATGCCGATACTCTCGGTTGCAATGCGGTTGTCGCGCAGAGCCATGATGGCACGACCTGCACGGCTGTGCTTCAGATTCAGCACGATCAGCAGAGTGATCATGACCAGAACATAGCCTGCGAAGAATGTAGCGATGGTCTGTGTGCCGACAGCACCCTGTGCGCCTTTGATAATGGCCACGCCGCCATCTTTCAAATGCAAGTCTTCCACCGTCTTGGCACCGCTGACATTGAAAATCATGTGCAGGCCCTTTTCGTCGGTACCAACGATCAGGCAGTTGATGAGTTCCTTGATGATCTCACCGAAAGCCAATGTGACAATTGCCAGGTAGTCACCACGCAGACGAAGCACGGGAGTGCCGACCACGAAACCGGTAATGGTGGCGAAAAGTGCACCGACTACCATCGCAATGACCAGACGCAGCCCTGCAGCGGGAATTGCTGTTTGCAGGCAGGAGGCTGCGATAATGCCGGAGAAGGCGCCTACGCTCATGAAACCGGCATGGCCCAGACTCAGCTCACCCAGAATACCCACAGTAAGGTTCAGGGAGACAGCCATAGACATGTAGCAGCAGATGGGGATCAGCATACCGGCCATGGAGCGCTTCAGCATGCCGGCACTCTGCAGATAAAACATGACCACAAACAGGACGGTAACGCCCAGATAGGTCAATAGATTCACTCGAGTGTGAGATTTCATACGTTTCAGCTTTGCAGACATATCGGCCACCTCACACTTTCTCGGGCACATATTTGCCCAACAGTCCCGCAGGCTTCACCAAAAGCACCACGATCAACACGGCGAACACAATGGAGTTGGCCAAGTTGGTGGAAATATAGGCTTTCGCCATGGATTCGATAATGCCCAGGAGCAGACCACCCAGGAATGCACCGGGGATGGAACCGATGCCGCCGAACACAGCTGCGGTGAATGCCTTAATACCGGGCATAGAGCCGGTAGTGGGCATCAGACTGGGATAGGCGGAGCACATCAGAACACCGGCGATGGCTGCCAGAGCAGAGCCGATGGCAAACGTGATGGAAATTGTTGCGTCCACATTGATGCCCATCAGCTGAGCAGCACCCTTGTCCTCAGAGCAGGCACGCATGGCCTTGCCCATTTTTGTCTTGGAAACGAACAGCGACAGCGCTGCCATGATAATCAGGCAGGCAAAAACAGTCAGAATGGAAATATAGGGGATCTTCAACTGACCGTCAAACAGCTGCGCAGAGCCGTCAATAACAGGAGGATAGACCTTAGCGGCGGCTTTCCAGATCAGCAAAGCGGAGTTCTGCAGGAAGTAACTCACGCCGATAGCGGTGATCAGAACAGCCAGGGAAGGCGCAGAACGCAGAGGCTTGTAGGCCAGACGCTCAATAATAATGCCCAGAGCCGTACAGGCCAGAACTGCCAGCAGCGTAGCCACTACAGGGGGCAGCCCCAGATAAAACATTGCACAGAAGGAAACATAACCGCCGATCATAATGACATCGCCGTGGGCAAAGTTCAGCATCTTGGCAATGCCATAAACCATCGTGTAACCCAGTGCAATGATGGCATAGACACTACCCAAACTGATGCCGCTGATCAAGTAGGATAAGAATTCCACAAAAACACCTCTTTTTTATCTTTTTCTATGGCAGAAAGACAGGCAGCAACCAGGGTTCCTGCCCATGTTTCCACCATAGACGCCCCATGACAGCCGAGAACATTTTGTTCTCGGCTGTCTGGGGATTCTGTTTGGAATGGGTTGGCCGGTTAGAGAGAATTAGGCGTTGGGCAGGACATAAGCGCCATTCTCGATGACGACAGCCATGGGAGCCTTGGAGACTTCGCCGGTAGCGGCCCAGGTCATGTTCTGACCGGTCAGACCGTCAACGGAGATCTGAGTCATAACAGCAACAACAGCCTCGCAGATGTCAGCAGCGGACATGTCAGCGGTGCAGCCGGCAGCTTCCAGAGCGGCCTTCATGATATACACGCCGTCATAAGCGTCAGCGGCGAACTGGTTGGGGATCTCGCCGTGCTGAGCCTGATAGGTCTTAACGAAGTTCTGGGTGCGCTCGTCGGGAGCGTCAGCAGAGAAGGGAGTCAGCAGCATAACGCCCTCGGCCAGAGAGGTATCGAAACCCTCCATGGTCAGGATGCCGTCCATGCCGTCCACACCGAAGAAGGTGGGAGCATAGCCCATCTGGTTAGCCTGGTTCAGAATGACGGAAGCGGGCTGATAGTAGATGGGAAGGAAGACCAGATCAGCGCCTGCGGACTGAGCGGCAGCCAGCTGGACGGAGAAGTCGGTCTGAGTATCCTCAGTGAAGGTGCCCTCATAGACAACATCAACGCCCTTCGCGCCGGACTCGGTAATGAAGGTGTCGCGGATGCCCTGAGAATAGGCATCATCGTTCTTGTAGATCACAGCGACCTTAGCGCCGGCCATGTTCTCTGCGATATAGTCAGCGGAGCCAACGCCCTGGTTGGGGTCGGTGAAGCAGACCTGGAACACGTTGTCGCCGGCGGCAATAACATCAGTGCCGGAAGCGGAGGGGGTCAGCATGATGGTGCGGTCAGCAGCAGCCTGAGCGCCGACAGCGATGGAAGCACCGGTGGTGGTGGGGCCGACCATGACCTGCATACCCCAGTCCATCAGAGTGTTGTAAGCGTTGACGGACTTCTCGCCGTCAGCCTCGTCGTCCTGGCCGTTGAACTCAAACTGAATGTTGCCGCCGGCAGCATTGATCTCGTCAACAGCGATCTTGGCACCGTTGATAACGGACTGACCATAGATAGCAGCACCACCGGTCAGGGGGCCGATGGAACCCAGCTTGAAGACCTGAACGGAATCGGAAGTTTCGTTCGTTGCGGGGGCGGAGGGCTGCTCGGTCTTGGAACCGCAAGCAACCAGAGAGAGTGCCATAACAGCTGCTACGGCAAATGCAAATACGCGTTTCATCTTAGAATCTCCTTAAATATAAAATGGGGTTATATTATTCACTTTTCCGGTTAGATTCCGGCCGAGCAATCTAACATAGAAAAGTAATACAAAAAAGCAGCTCCACCATTGGCGGAGCCGCTTCACTGTATCCGACAAACAGAATTATTTGCGTGCTCAAACCATTGGCGATATGAAATTGCTTTTTACGACTGCGGCTGCCAGCAGAATGACTGCCAACAGGCTAATCAGTACCAACTGGTTTACCAAACCCAGCAGTACTACGTTCAGCAGGGCGCAAATAATAATGGACGCCATAATCATGGCGTCCAGAATGATAATTGCAGAATGGGCAGAAGTAGAGCGAGTGCATGCAGAAGCGGCGTTCGCACAAGGAGCGGACGCATAAGACATCATACGGTTGTGAAACTGCTTGAATGTCATGAGAATTGCTCCTTTCTGCTAACTTTTATTTAAGTTGTGCCTATTATAATCGGCAAAACGGGAAAAGTCAACTGGTGATACTGCGCAAAATTGGCTAAAATTGGGGAGCACATATTTTTGTCGGTATTGCGAATTTAACAAAATTTTGCTCTTTAAAGACGAAAAGCTATTTTTCCCACAAAAAACCCGGCACAACCTCGCGGTCATGCCGGGCAATCATGATGAAAATGAGAGGATCCTCAATCGGTAGATTGCGGCAGATGACAACCCGTACAGTTGGCACAGCTGCAGCCGCAGGAATGGATGCGCTGACCGTTTTCATCCTTGCGATTCAGATGTCGAAGCGCCAGAACCAGCCAGAGGATCAACAAGGAGACAATGATAATATGAAGCAACATAGAGAAACTCCTTTTATGATTAGACTAACAGGAGTGCAATATGATATACCACCAAGGAGACTACCCATGCCACACCACACTGAATCACAGCGACAGCGGCGGCCTTCCAACCGGAGCCAAGCTCCCGCTTGACGGCGCTGATGGCAGCCACGCAGGGGGTATATAGCAGGGTGAAGGTCAAAAAGCTGATGGCGGTCACGGTGCTAAACAGGGAACCCAGAGCGTCGATGGTTACATCGGTGCCGGCACCGGTGAGAATACCCAGCGTGGAAATAACGGATTCCTTGGCAATGAAGCCGGTGATGAGGGCGGTGGAGACCCGCCAATCCCCAAAGCCCAAGGGAACGAAGAGGGGAGAGAGCATGGCGCCCACAGCTGCCAAAAGGCTGTCGGCCTGATTGTGCACCACATTGAACTGTAAGTCAAAGGTCTGCAAGAACCAGATCAAAATCGTGGCGATAAAAATAACGGTAAAAGCGCGGGTCAGGAAATCCTTTGCCTTGTCCCAACATAGCATGGCAACGCTGCGGGGAGAGGGGAAACGGTAGTTGGGCAGTTCCATGACAAAGGGAACGGGGTTTCCGCGGAATGCGGTGGCACCCAGTACCTTAGCGGCGATGATGCCAACGAGAATTCCACCCAGATACAGACAGATCATCACCAGCGCACCGTTACGAGGGAAGAAGGCAGCGGTAAACACTGCATAGATGGGGATTTTGGCCGAGCAGCTCATGAACGGAGTCAGCAGGATCGTCATTTTTCGGTCACGCTCGCTGGCCAGAGTACGAGTGGCCATGATAGCGGGGACGGAACAGCCGAAGCCGATGAGCATGGGCACGATGCTGCGGCCGGAAAGGCCGATTTTTTGCAGTAACTGGTCCATAACAAATGCGACACGGGCCATGTAACCGGTATCTTCCAGAATTGAGAGGAAGAAAAACAGCACCACAATGGTGGGCAGAAAACTGAGCACGCTGCCCACACCGGCAAAGATACCGTCAATAATCAGACTATGTACTACGGGATTCAATCCATAGGCGGCAAGTCCGGTATCTACTATTCCGGCAAGTCCGTCAATACCGGCAGCCAACAAATCAGACAGGAAAGCGCCAACCACATTAAACGTCAAATAAAAGATGGCCAGCATAATGCCGAAAAACAGCGGAAGAGCCAGATATTTATTGGTTACCAGACGGTCAATCGATGCGCTGCGTTCCTGTTCGCGGGAGGAACAGGGCTTGACCACTGTATCCCGGCAAACATTCTCAATAAAGCTATAACGCATATCCGCCAAGGCGGCATTACGATCCAGGCCGCTTTCGCTCTCCATTTCCTGTACACTGTGTTCGATGAGCTCGATCTCATTTTGATCCAAGGCCAGACGCTGCGTAATATCCTCATCGCCCTCAATCACCTTTGTGGCGGCAAAGCGCACCGGAATGCCAGCGTATTGAGCGTGGTCCTCGATCTGGTGTACCACCGCGTGAATGCAGCGGTGAACCGGGCCGGGAGAGCAGAAATCATAGACCGAAGGAATCATGTGCTCCTTTACGGCCATGACTGCCAAATTAATGAGCTCGTCCACGCCTTGATTTTTAATGGCGGAGATCGGAATGACAGGAATGCCGAGCTCTTTGGACATTTTCCGGATATCAATGGTGCCGCCATTGGAAGCCACTTCGTCCATCATGTTCAGAGCCAGAACCATGGGGATCTTCATTTGCAAAAGCTGAAGTGTTAGATAGAGGTTGCGCTCAATGTTGGTGGCATCCACGATGTTGATGATGCCATCCGGCTTTTGATTTAAGATGAAGTCGCGGGTGACAACTTCTTCCGGTGTGTAAGTACGGATGGAGTAAATACCGGGTAAATCCACTACCGTGCAGTTGCTCTGCCCACGTACAGAACCGGACTTTTGGTCCACGGTGACTCCGGGAAAGTTACCAACATGCTGATTGGAGCCGGTTAATTGATTGAACAGGGTGGTTTTTCCGCAGTTCTGATTTCCGACCAGAGCGAAGATCATGCGTTTTTCACCTCCACGCTGATGTTGCGTGCGTCCTCTTTTCGCAGGGATAAAGAATATCCTCGGACGCGCAGTTCCAGAGGATCGCCCAGAGGGGCAACTTTCTCTACCACTACGGTGGTTTTGGGGATTAGCCCCATGTCTAACAGGCGGCAGCGCAATGCGCCTTCGCCGCCAACAGCAGTAATAACTGCCGATTGATTCAAGGGTAATGCATCTAAGCTCATTTGATGGTCCTCCTAAAAGGATTTAGCGTACGCTAACTTCTTAAGAAAAGATTAGCATAGACTAACTTTTTTGACAAGAGGAAAATGCAAAAAATTTTCGTTGCGGAACAAATATTTTTTGTGATATACTGCAACAAAAAACAGAAGGTGGAGATCATCTATGCTGACGTTCAATCATTTTAATTTTAATGTATCCGATTTGGAGAAATCTTTGGCATTTTACAAAGAGGCACTGGGGTTAGAGCCTGTCCGCCGCAAGGAAGCGGAAGACGGCAGTTATGTTATTGTGTTTTTGGGAGACGGCAAGACGGACTTTCGTCTGGAACTGACCTGGCTTCGGGATCATCCCCAGAAGTACGATCTGGGAGAATGCGAGTTCCATTTGGCACTGAAAGCAGAGGATTATGCCGCAGAACATAGCCGCCATGCAGAGATGGGCTGTATCTGTTTTGAAAATCCCAAGATGGGCATTTATTTCATCTCCGACCCTGACGGCTACTGGATCGAGATCATTCCCACTCGGTAAGGGGAGGCAATATGGCAACCAACTGTGAAGAATGTGTCTTTTTTGACTATGATGAGGAGAGCGACGCGAATTTTTGCTCCATGGATTTAGATGAAGATGAAATGGAGCGTTTTCTGCGCAGTGCCAACGACGCATGCCCCTATTACCGCCGTGGCGATGACTACATGACAGCACGGCGGCAGTAAGCGGCCCAATAGCGGAGAAGCAGGAGTTTAATATAACAGCCGGGAAGCGTCCCGGCTGTTTTTTTATGGTATGGAGATTTCTTCTTGGTCATCTAAAAGGTGCATCATGGAAACTTCGTAGGCGATCCGTTCTTCAATGCCGAGTTCTGTTGTCTTGTGATAAAGGCGACTCTGGATACGACCATCCAGACATAGAGAATCTCCCACAGAAAGGCAGCTGGTCTCTGTGGCGAGCTGTCCCCATGCAATGACCGGAAGATAATCTGCCCGACCATAGCGACGAGGAACTGCCAACATCAAATCGCAGATACTACGGCCCAATGGCGTGCGGCGAAAAATGGGCGGTTTGCAGAGAGAACCGGAGAGTAAAATTTGATTACAGGGAGTGCCCTCCGGCGGGAGCAGGGACTGCGTATAAACGGTCAGTACCAGCCGATTTCCCAAGCCGCTTCGGTTATTGAAGGAGCGGAACTGCCCCTCTAAACGCAAAGGATTGCCGGGAACAATTTGGCGAAGGAATTGCTCTGAAAGTAGGATGGGAAGGGTGTCTGCGGCACCGGATAAGCGCGGAACTTCCATAGGAAAGCGGTAAAATTGGACACCGTGGTTTTCGTGGGACCACTCCGGCATTGACAGAGCAGTGCTCTCTAAATGAACTTTGTTTTGTGTTTGCATCGTCATCTCTCGTCCACCTCGCGGTTGTGATGCTCTAATGTATGAGGGCAGAGGGGAGAAAAGAACCGTTCCGGCCAACTTGTAATAAATTGAGGAGCGGGATATAATATCTGAATCATATCTGTTTTTGCGGAGGCGCAGCATGGCAAACATTTTGGATTATCTGGATTGGAGAGGCGATCTAACGCTGAAGCAGGCACCGTTTAATGAGGTAGATAACCTGATTTTGGCGGAACTGTCTTTTCTGGATCTGCATGGCATCGTGCCTGGTCCGGGACAGGGAGAATCGGTAGAACTGCAATGGGCGGCGCAGCGATATTTCGAGCGCTTTCCGGACGACGTGGCTCCGGATATGGGGGTACTGGTTCCCAACGTGATACCGGAATTACTACGGAAAATGGCGGCATCTAATCGATTTGGGACAATGCGTTTGAATGCCTTTGAAGATCGGTTAGATGAGGTTGATACGAAACAATTTGCGGCGCTGGCTATTGAGTGCGGCGACGGAACCGTGTACCTATCCTTCCGCGGCACAGACGATACCATTACAGGGTGGAAAGAAGATTTTTACCTTGCGTGTATGCCGGAGATCCCGGCACAGAAGGAAGCGGTGGACTATACGGAGGCGGTGGCGAAACGGTATCCTCGCTGCAAACTCCGTTTGGGCGGTCATTCCAAAGGCGGGAATCTTGCGGTTTATGCGGGAGTTTTTTGCAGTTTAAATGTGCAGAAGAAAATTGAATCGGTATGGAGCAACGATGGGCCGGGATTTCACAGCTCACTGTTGGAGGAACCTCGTCATCAGCAAATTGCAGACCGCATCACGACCATTGTTCCTAAATCTTCGGTGGTGGGGATGCTGTTAGCGCATGACGAAGATTATGAGGTGGTGGACAGCGACCAGCAGGGTTTGATGCAGCATGACGGTTTTTCCTGGCAGGTGCAGGGCAATCACTTTGTGCATCTGCGGAATGTGGACCGACATGGACAGATTCATGATCAGGTGATGCGGGAATGGTTGCAGAATATGAACCAGGAGCAGCGGGAGAAATTTACCGACGGGCTCTTTAACGTGCTGGAAGCCGGCGGCGCTAAGACGCTTTCTGATTTGAAGGAAGAGGGATTCAAAGCGGCCGGTGCTATGATCAAGGCGATGAAATCTCTGGACAAGGAAACTCGCGAAGCATTGAACTACGCCATGAAATTGTTATTCCGAAGCAATTGGAAAGCTGCTGTTGAGACGATTCAGCAGGAAGTTGAGGAGCTTCAACAGGGAACACTTAAATCAAACCCCAAAAATAAACAGCTAAAGAAAGCGAAGAAGTCCTGATACGACTTCTTCGCTTTCTTTAGAAAGAGGTGGATTATACAATTTTGGGAAATGAGTTGGCGATGGATGCGCCCTTTTGCTCGGCAAGGTAACCGATAATATCTTTTCGAGTGACGATGCCGATAAAAATGCCGGCATCATCCACCACAGGAATAAAGTTCTGGTGCATGGCGCTTTCCAATAGTTCGTCCATCGTCACGGTGATTCGAACGGCGGGGTATTTTCCGCCGAGAATATCGCAAATATGAAGCGTTTCCAAATCTTTCAAGGAACAGCGACTGGCAGACGCACCGTCAGAGACGACGTGCCATAGAAAATCGCCCTCGCTGACGGTGCCGACATAATGCCCCTCTTTGGTGATTACCGGGATTGCGGTATACCCCCAACGGCGCATTTTTTCCAGCCCCTGACGGAAGGTGTTATGTTCGTATAAAAAAGCGATGCGGCTTTTGGGAATCAAGAAGAATGCGATATTCACAGATGGGCTCCTTTCCGGCGGCATAGATCTGATCAGCGGAAGATACTTCCTTTATGGTTATAATATACAATACAGTTGGCAAATAATCATGAACAATGTGTGAAAAGTGCAAGATATTCTCTTGAATTTTTTCGACAATTTGATATCATAAAAATGTAGTGTGATAAATGCAACAAAGGAGGAATATAATGCTGACGCAGTTGGAGTTAGAGAAGAATCCACTGTTTGATGGAATTACGCATTCGGATTATATGAAAATGTTGGTGTGCTTTCAGGCAGTCCAACGATCCTATCGCGCGGAGGAACTGATCTATGATTTTGGAAACAACCATACGGATGCCATTGGGGTGGTAGAACGAGGATCTGCGGCATTGATCCGCATCGATGAGGAAGGTACCGCAACCGTATTGGAAGAATTAGGTACCGGTGGAGTATTTGGAAGAAATTTAGCGTTTGGCGGTTCGGTGGGTGATAGCTTGGAGGTCGTATGTCGAACGCCATGCGATGTTTTGTTTATCGATTATCCGCATTTGTTCCGTCGCTGTGAAAATGCATGTAGCTATCACAGCCGCCTGGTGCAGAATATGCTTGGACTGCTATCGGACAAAGCACAGGCACTAAGCGAGCGAATCGATGTACTGTCCCGCCGTTCTATTCGTGATAAGCTCCTGTGCTATTTTCGGCAGATATCGGAAAAAACCAGTAGTGATACCTTTACGCTGCCGTTTTCTCTTAGCGTTTTGGCGGATTATATTGCCACAGATCGCAGCGCCATGATGCGGGAACTGAAGCGCCTGCGGGACGAGGGAGTCATTTGCTCCGATGGGCGGCAGATCACAATGGTAAAGATAGAAAAGATCGGCCATTAAGCGAGCTCAGAACTTGTAAAATCTGTTGACGGTTTCGCTTAGATTTGATACTATTATATAGTAATATACATTATTCGAGGTTTGAAAAAATTTTTGAATCAGGGAAAGAGGTAGAGTATGTATAAAATCGTAAGAAAAGAGGCTCTTCGTCCCATCGTTACCCTGTATGAGATCGAAGCTCCTCTGGTGGCCAAAAAGGCCCAGCCCGGCCAGTTCATTATCCTGCGTGTGGATGAGAATGGCGAGCGTATTCCCATTACCATTAACGATTACAATCCCGAAAAGGGTACTGTTACCATCATTGTTCAGACGGTTGGTTCCACCACGGAAAAGCTGGCTCATCTGAACGAGGGTGACTATCTGGCGGACTTTGTCGGCCCTCTGGGCAAGCCCACCGAGACCGAGGGAAAGAAAAAGGTCGCCGTGGTCGGCGGCGGCGTCGGCTGCGCCATCGCTTATCCTGTTCTGAAGAAGTTCCACGACTGCGGTGCTGAGGTGCATGCAATCGTTGGCTTCCGCAGCAAGGATCTGGTCATTCTGGAGGAGGATTTCAAGAAGTCTTCTGACAAGTTGATCGTCTGCACCGATGACGGTTCCTATGGCCGCAAGGGTCTGGTGACCGAAGCTCTGAAAGAGCTGATCGAGGAGGGCAACCAGTATGACGAGATCTTCGCCATCGGCCCCATGATCATGATGAAATTC